>JAITJU010000025.1 GCA_031278735.1 Zoogloeaceae bacterium | reverse complement strand
ACAGTATTCAATTTTTTTTCAAGATTCAATTTTTTTCAAGCGCGCGATTGTCCGCGAATGCGCCGCGCGGACGCTTTGTCCGGCGTTCGGAGGCGCCGGAAGGCAAGCGTTTTTCGCTTTTTTTCCACATGCGGCAATTTTTTTCCTGATTCCTTTGTTTGCGCTTGCATTTTCTGGCGGTTATTGTGTATAAAACCGATTCGTATCGATGTTTAACAAAAGAACACGATTTCAAACGCATAAACACAACACGAACCATGATTTATTCAGGTAACATACGCAACGCAACGCAACGCAACGCAACGCAACGCAACGCAACGCAACGCAACGCAACGCGGGCGCGGCGCTTCTGCGTCTGTCCGCGTCCGCGCGTCTTCAATCCCGCGCCCCTTCTCATGACCATGTAATTCAAACCGTCGCGCGCGCGAGGCGGTCTTTCTCAAAAAGCCGCGTCTCCTTTTCGGGAGCGCGGTTTTTTTGCGTCCCTTGCGCCCGTTTTCCGCATTCGCGGAATCGGGCGCCTTGTTTTTTCTCCCCTTCCTTGAAAGGAAACCCGCATGAAACCTCAGCAAAAACCCCCTCGCGTTCCCCGGCTGACGCCCATCGCCGTCGCCCTCAGCCTCGTCTTCTCCGGCGCGGCGCTGGCGACGGACGATTGGACGGGCGCCACAGATAACGACTGGAGTACCAACGCCAACTGGACGGACGGCAGCGTGCCGACCGCCGCCGATGACGTCACAATCGGCGGCACAACCAATACGCCTGAAATCGCCGCGGGCGGTGACGCCGAAGCCAGCAGCGTAGAAATCAACCCGGATGGCGACAGCGCCTACGCCGAACTCAAAGTGGAAGGCAGCCTGACTGTAGCGGGGGATGTAAAAGTGCTGGGCGGCAACAGCAATGCGAGCGAAACCGCGGCGCTTGAAGTGGAAGAAGGAGGCGCGCTTGCGGTGGGCGGCGATTTGACTATCGCCAAAGGCGCGTCTGGCGCTGCTATCGTCTATGTGGACGGCACGCTGACGGTGGCGGGCGAAACCACGGTGACGGATAGCCGCCTCGACATCGATAACGATAACGGCTACACGGCGCGGGCGACCTTCCAGGATGCGGTCACGGTCACCGGCGCGTCGGCGCAGGCGATTATTGGCGATAACAGCGTTGTCACCGCTGAAGACGACTTCACCGTTTCTGGCGGCGCGGAACTTGCCGTCTATAACGGCGGTTCGCTCACCGTGGTGGAGGATGACCTGAAAATCACCGGCGTCGGCTCGGTTCTGAAGCTGGGCGTTGAGGAAACGGGCGGCAGTACGGCCACTTCCGGCGGCGCCATCACGGCGGACATCCTGATCATCGAGAATGGCGCGGGCATCAGCACCGACAACGATTCCACGCTCAACATCACTTCCAATGAAGACGGCGCGCTTGTCCTCGACACTGCCACAGTCCTCGAATTTAAGGATGTCACCGTCAATTTCACCAACGGCGGCGGCATCGAGATTGGCGCAAATACTGATACCGAGGTCACGTTTGCCGCCAACAGCAAACTCGTCGGCGCGGGCAAGATTACGCTCGACAGTGATTCCGATCTGAAGGTGAAAACGCAACAGTTCAGCGCGCGGGAAGTGGTCGGCGCCACTGGCGGCGGCAACATAGAATTCGACATTGGCGGAGGGAATTCGGCAATTTACGGCCTCCATACTTCCGGCAATCTGGAGGTGGAAGTCGCATCCGGCGAGGTCACGCTCTCCGGCGCACTCGGGCATACGGGCGAAACGGAGGTGGAAGACGGCGCGACCCTGAAACTCACCGGCAACGGCAATTTGTCCGCTTCCTCCGGCGTGAATTTGAACAACAGCGGGACGCTGGACGTTTCCGGCATCAGCGGCAACACCGCCATTGTGAAGAATCTGACAGCCGCCAATACAAGCGCCGTCACGGCGACGGGCGCGAAAAACCTGACGGTCCTGTTGTCGAGTTCTACGTCCTCCTACAGCGGCACGATCACCGGCCACGGCCTGCTCACCGTGCAAAGCGCGGATGGCGTAACTGCCCAAACCTACACCGTGGCGGGCGATCTGGGTTATACGGGCGAGATTGCCGTCGGCCCCGCGACCGATCTGGCACTGGGTGCGTCCGGCGACATTTCCGACGCCAGCGGCCTGACGCTGACCGGCACTTCGGGCAATGACGCCAAGCTCACCGTGAACGCCTCGACGGCTATTGTCCACAACCTGAGCGGCAACGAGCACAGCGCAGTGGATCAAGGCAGCAATGGGCTGTACCTCGCGAACACGCGCGACACCGAGTTTGCGGGCGCGATCGTCGGCAGCGGCAACGTTTACCAGTCCGGGGACGGCACGCTCACCCTGAGCGGCAATAGCGGCAACGGCACATTGCTGACTGTCGGCAACAGTTCCTACGAGGGCCATGTCGCCTTGACCGGCGCCTGGAATGGCGGTGTCGCCGTCGACGGAAGCGCTGGCGAATCCACGTTCGACCTGGGCAGTCCCGACGACGGCATCGCGGGCGTCAATGGCGGCGTGTGGGTCAGCGACGGCGCCGCGCTCAATATCCGGGGCGTGAGCGGGATTGCTGGTCAACTGATAACCGATGACGGCGCCGCGCTCAATTTCTACGTGAGTTCCAACGACCTGCAAGGCGCGCCCGCTTTCCTGAACGTGTCGGGCTATAGCAGCAGTAGTGTTGACGCCGGTACCCTGGTCACCATCAACGCCTCCGGCAGCGCCGATTTGACGAACGGCTTCCAGTTGGTCGATGACGCCAGCCTCGCCGCCGACCTCGCCGCCGCTGCCGCGAACACCCCCATCACCGGCCAGCTCGGCGGCTCCGCCGACGTGGTCTATGGGATTGACGCGACGGGCAAGGCCACCGTGCGCGGCGTTACCCTGAAACCGGAAACCAAGGCGCTCGCCGAAGGCTTTCTGGGCGGCGTCGCCTTCCTGAACCAGGGCGCTGACGCCGCGCACGGCGAAGGCATCCATCGCGCCGTGGCCGCCACCTCCCGCGCCAATGCCGGCGTCAGCTTCGCCGCCATCGGCGGCGGCAGCGTCAAGCACGAAACCGGCTCGCACGTCGATGTGGATGGCTACAACCTCATCGCGGGCATCGCCAAGGGCTTCTCGCTCGATGCGGGCAAACTCACCGCGGGCGTGTTCTTTGAATACGGCGACGGCGACTACACGAGCCACAACAGCTTCAACACCGGCAAGGTGAAGGGCAAGGGCGACACCGACTACACGGGCGGCGGCTTCCTCGCCCGCTTCGACTTTTCGGGCGGCGCCTACGTGGAAGGCACGGCG
The DNA here is from genome assembly GCA_031278735.1 of Zoogloeaceae bacterium. Taxonomy (GTDB): domain Bacteria; phylum Pseudomonadota; class Gammaproteobacteria; order Burkholderiales; family Rhodocyclaceae; genus Azovibrio. Next base: position 12,765 of record JAITJU010000025.1, on the reverse strand, counting down.
CGTCTCGGCAAGGCGGATACCGACTTCAAGAGCGTCTCCCTCGGCGGCGCGAAGTACGACGTGTCGAGCAACTACTACGGCCTTTCCGTCGGCGGCGGCTACCTCGCCCGTCTGGGCGCTTCCGGCGAACTGGACGTGTATGGCCGCTACGCCTACAGCCAGCAGAAAGGCGACAAGGACCGGCTCCTCACCGGCGAGCGCCTGAAATTCGACGCCGTGGAATCGCAACGCCTGCGCCTGGGCGCGCGCTACGCCAACGCCTTCACCGAAGCCGCCAAGGGCTACGTCGGCCTCGCCTGGGAACACGAGTTCGACGGCAAGGCCAACGCCAAGCTCAACGTGGCCGGTTTCGAGCGCAAACTCGACGCGCCGGAACTGAAAGGCAGCAGCGGCATCGCCGAAGTCGGCTTTACCCTCACGCCCGCCGCCAACAAGAACATTGTCGTGGATATTGGCCTGCAAGGCTATTTCGGCAAACGCGAAGGCACAACCGGCAGCGCGCAGTTGAAATACGAGTTCTGAAAACCCAAAACGGAAGAACGCGAACCTCGCCAACACGCGGTCGCGCCCATCCAGACCCCGCCCGGCTTCACGCCCGGCGGGGTTTTTTATTTCGCCCGGCTTTTTCGCCCGGCGAGGCGATCAGGGCGCGGCGTCACGCTTCCTTCAGCGCGGTTTCCAGCGCCTCCAGAAAACGGGCGTTTTCAGCGGGCGCGCCAATGGTCACGCGCAGCCATTCCGGCATCCGGTAGCTGACGAGCGGACGCACGATCACGCCCTGGCGCAGGAGGCTTCGATGAATTGCCGCCGTCGCTTCCCCATCCTTGCCCGCCCTGAAGGTCAGGAAATTGCCGCGCGAGGGGATGTATCCAAGGTCCAGACGTTGCAGCGCCGCCGTGATGTCGGCCATGCCCTGACGGTTGGCGGCGTGGCTTTTGGCGATGAATTCCTTGTCCTCCAGCGCGGCGCTGGCGGCGGCCAGGGCGAGGTTGTTGCAGTTGAAGGGATGGCGCACACGATTCATCAGGTTGGCCACCGGCGCGGCGGCGACGCCGTAGCCAATCCGCAACCCCGCCAGACCGTGAATCTTGGAAAAGGTGCGGCAGACAATGAGATTGGGAAATTCCGCAATCCAGCGCACGGCGTCGTATTGCTCTTCCGCGTCCAGATAATCGTTGTAGGCTTCGTCCAGCACAACGGCGACACGCGCGGGCACATCCGCGAGAAAGGCGCGCAATTCCGCCGCCGACAGAAAGGTTCCGGTCGGATTGTTGGGATTGGCGATCCAGACAAGGCAGGTGTCGGAACGCATGGCGGCGCGCATGGCGGCAAGGTCGTGCGCGTGGTTTTTCGCGGGCGCGACGATCATCTCGCCGCCCGCGGACAACGTGGCGATGGGATAAACGGCAAAGGCATACTGCGCGGCAACGGCGGAACGCCCGCCATCCAGAAAGACGCGGGCGGCAAGGTCGAGCACGTCGTTGGAGCCGTTGCCGAGCACGATCTGGCTGGCCGCCGTCCCGTGCCGCGCCGCCAGCGCCGCCGTCAGCGCAAAAGGGTCGGGATAACGCGCGCCGCCTTCCAGCGCCGCCCGTATCGCCGCTTTCGCCATGGAACCCATGCCCAGCGGATTTTCATTGGAAGCCAGCTTGACGATGGATTCAACCGCCAAACCCAATTCACGCGCCAGTTCGGTAATCGGCTTGCCCGGCTGGTAAGCGGCAATGGCGTGAACATGCGGCAGCGCGGCGCGGGCGGACGCCGCGTCATCAGGAGGAGCGTTTTTCGGCATGAAATTGGACACGGATAAAAAGAAAGGAGAGGAACTCTAGCACATCCGGGAGCAGAAGAAGCCGCCCGCAGCCCGCGGGAAAACACCGGGCAAAACCGCCTTCCGCCCCCGCAATCAATACACGGCGACCGGATAGGAACCCAGCACCTTCAGGTACGCCGCCCGTTTCGCCAGCGATTCCAGCGCGGCGGCGACGGAAGGCGAGCGGCGGTGGCCTTCCACGTCCACGTAATAGACGTATTCCCACAATCCCTGCCGCGCCGGGCGCGATTCCAGGCGCGTCATGGAAACGCCCGCCTCGGCGAAGGGCAGGAGCAGATCATGCAGCGAGCCGGAAAGATTGGGCGCGGACAGGATGAGCGAAGTTTTGTCCTTGCCGGATATTTCCGCGTCATGCCGCCCCAGCACCATGAAGCGGGTGGTGTTGTTGGGGTCGTCCTCGATATTGGCGGCGATCTTCGCCAACTGGTAACGCTCCGCCGCCGCATCGCCCGCAATGGCGGCGGCGTCCTCTTCTTGCGCCGCCGTCTGCGCGGCATAGGCGTTGCTGGCGACGCCGATGCGCTGGGCATGCGGCAGCGCGTGATTCAGCCATTCATGACATTGCGCCAGCGATTGCGCGTGGGCGTAGACTTTCTTGACGGCGGACAATCCGGCGGCGCGGGAAAGCAGATTTTGATGGATGCGCACCACAACCTCGCCGCAGATTTTGAGCGGCGTCTGCAAGAGCAGATCAAGCGCGCGCCCCACCGCGCCCTCGATGGAATTTTCCAGCGGCACAACCGCGTATTCGGCATGTCCCGCTTCCGCCTCGCGGAATACCTCGTCAATGGAAACACAGGGCAGAAAATGGGCGGCATGACCAAACTGCTTCACGGCGGCGGACTCGGAAAAAGTGCCGCGCGGCCCCAGAAAGGCAACCTGCGAAGGCGATTCCAGCGCAAGGCACGCGGACATGACCTCGCGGAAAAAACAGGTAATGCTTTCATTCGGCAGCGGCCCCTGATTCCGCTCCTGTAAGCGGCGCAGCACCTGCGCTTCGCGTTCGGGACGATAGGTATGCCCCGCCGCGCCATGCCGCGCCTTGATGTCGCCCACCCGCCGGGCACATTGCGCCCGGCGATTCAAAAGTTCCAGCAACTGCGCGTCCAGCGCGTCGATTTCCTGACGCGCGCTCGCCAGTTCCTGCTCCAGGGTGTCCTTCATGATGATCGCCAGCGTTTCCGGGGCAAGCATGATAACACCAGAGGACGGGGATCAGGGTTCAAGGATCGGGGCTTCCCCGGCCTTCCCGCGCGCCGGTGGCGTCAATGGCGCCGGTGGCGCATTCGGCGGTCGCGCGCTCGTCCTCCGTTCCCGGTTCGTTGATCCCAGACAGCAGCATCCAGCGGGGCTTGACGGCGAAAGCGCCGACGGGCGGCGGCATTGCGCCCGCCTGAAGGCGCAGGGCGGCGGCAAAGGCAATCATGGCGCCGTTGTCGGTGCAGAATTCCAGCGGCGGATAATGGACGCGGCAGTTTTTCTCGCGCGCGACGGCGTTCAGGCGCTCCCGCAACCGCAGATTGGCGCAGACGCCGCCCGCCGCCACCAGACGCCGCATGTCGGCGCGTCGCAGGGCGGCAAAGGATTTTTGCGTCAGCACATCGGCCACGGCTTCCTCGAACGCGCGGGCAATGTCGGCCTTGAAAGACGCGGACAGGGGCGCGCCCTGTTTTTTTACCCGCGTCGCCACCGCGGTCTTCAATCCGGCGAAACTGAAATTGAAATCGCCGGAATTGAGCATGGGACGAGGCAGTCCGAAGACGCCGGAACGCCCCGTCTCCGCCAGCCGGGAAAGCGCCGGGCCGCCCGGATACGGCAATCCAAGAAGCTGGGCGGTCTTGTCAAAAGCCTCGCCGGCGGCATCGTCTTGCGTTTCGCCCAGAAGTTCGTAGCGCCCGACGCCAGTCACGGTCATCAATTGCGTATGACCGCCCGACGCCAGCAAGGCGACGAAGGGAAATTCCGGCGCATCCGCGGCCAGCAAGGGCGAAAGCAAATGACCTTCCAGATGATGCACGGGCAGCGCGGGTTTGTTCAGACTGACGGACAGCCCCGCGGCAAAGGCGGCGCCGGTCAGCAGCGCGCCCGCCAGACCGGGGCCTTGGGTATAGGCGAGGGCGTCGATGTCCCGCAGGCCGCATCCGGCCTTGCGCAGGACTTCACGCAGCAGGGGCGTGAGACGGCGAATGTGGTCGCGGGAAGCCAGTTCCGGCACGACGCCGCCATATTCGGCATGTAGCGCGATCTGGCTGTGCAGGACATGCGCGAGCAGGCCGCGCGCCGTGTCGTATACGGCCAGGCCGGTTTCATCGCAGGAAGATTCTATGCCCAGAACCCGCATGAATTTTCAGGCGTCAGGATTCGGGGTTCATCAGGCGATACACGAACACCAGCACAATCGCAAGAATGGTGACGTAACGCAGCGTCCACAGCCAGAGCCGGAACTGCGCGGCAGGTAGGCGGATTTCGTCCCGCACGTTTTCCCGCGCCATGACAAAGCCCGCGAACAGGGCGATGGCAAGACCGGAAAGCGGCATGATGATGCGGTTGGTGAGAAAATCAAGCTGATTGAAAAGATTGAGATCGAATATCCTCCAGTCGCGCCAGACATTGAAGGACAGACAGACCGCCACGCCCAGAAGCCACACGGCGAATCCCGCGCCGCAGGCGGCAAGCGCGCGGCGCATGCCCAGACGCTCCGTCGCCCAGGCGACAAAAGGCTCCAGCAGGGAAATGGCCGAAGTCCAGGCGGCGAACAACACCAGCAGGAAAAAAAGCGTGCCGATTATGCGGCCACCGGGCATATGCGTGAAGACGAGCGGCAATGTCTGAAAAATCAGGCCAGGGCCGGAAGAAGCCTCCAGTCCGTGCGCGAAAGTGAGCGAAAAAATCGCCAGCCCCGCCAGCAACCCCACCAGCGTGTCCGCGAACGCAATCCAGAGACTGTTGTGGGCGATGCTGGACTGCTTGTTCAGATACGAGCCGTAAGTCATGATCGCGCCCATGCCCAAGCTCAGGGAGAAAAAGGCGTGCCCCATCGCGGAGAGCACCACCTGCCCGGTCAACTGCTGCGGCTTGAAGTCGAACATGAAATGCCAGGCGGCGCGCATGTCGCCCATCACGGCGCCCCAGAGAACCAGAAACAGCAAAATGCCGAACAAGGCGGGCAACATCAGCATACTGGCGCGCTCAATGCCGGAAATCACGCCGCGCGCCACCACGCCCACCGTCAGCGCGAGAAAAACCGTGTGCCAGAAAATCAGCTTTGACGGGTTTTCCAACAGGGCGTCAAATCCCTGCGCGGCATCGCGCGCGGTGACGATCGCCGCGCCGGAGACGCTCTGCGCCAGATAATCGACAATCCAGCCCGCCACCACGCTGTAATAGGAGAGGATCAGCAAGGCGCCCACGGCGCCGAACCAACCCAGCAGCCCCCACCAGGAAGAAGCGCCGTTTTCTTCCGCGACCTTCAGCATGGCGGAAATCGGATTGCCTCTGCCCCGCCGCCCGATGAGAATTTCCGCCATCAACAGGGGCAGCCCCACCAGCGCGACGCACGACAGATAGACCAGAACAAAGGCGCTGCCGCCCTGCGCGCCCGCCATGTAGGAAAAACGCCAGATATTGCCCAGCCCGACAGCCGAACCAACCGTCACCAGAATGAAGGCCGGACGGCTTGACCAGATGGAGCGCGGCGCGGCGGCGGACATGCAATCAGTCCTTGCTGTTTTCTTCCAGCAGCTTTCCCCGGTTGATTTCCACCGCGTAACGCTGGCGCAGACTGGCCAGATAGGCGCTCAATTGCGTCTGCGCATTGATGCGGACAAGCTGCTGCCGCGTCATCGTCAGCGCCTCTTCCCCTACTTCGCCCGCCGTCACGCGGCTGATTCTGTAGATCGCGTAGCCGACGCCGGGCACTTCCACACCAGTGTAAAGCGGCGGCTTCGCGCCGCCGAAAACGCGAAAGACGGCGTTGACCGCCAGGGGATGCAGCTTGCCGGGGTTCTCGCGGGAAATGGATTGCGGCTTGCTCCATTTCAGGCGCTTGATCGACGCGGAATTGGCGGCCTCCGCGCCTTCCAGCGCCGCCAGGCTTTCTTTCCCTTGCGTTACGGCCAGCGCCTGCGCTTTTTCCTGCCGCAGAAATTTCAGGATGTCCTGTTTCACATCCGCGAAAGGCATCGGCGTGGCCGGACGGTGTTCCAGCAGACGCGCGGACGCCATGAGGCCCGGCGCGACTTCCACCGCCTTGGTGTTGTGGCCGCTCTTGATGGCCTCGTCGGAAAACATGGCTTCCCGCAAGGGTTTGCTGCGCAGGGCGTCCTCTTTTTCCCTGGGGTCGATTTCGCGCGTCAGCCAGCCGGATTGCCGCGTCGCCAGACCAAACGCCTCGGCGACGGGTTCGAGACTGCTGAATTGCTCATAGACCAGATTGGCGAATTTTTCGGCGTTTTCGGCATAGCGCCGCGCCGCGCCCTCGCGCTTCAATTCCGCTTCCACGGCCACGCGCGCCTCGGCGAACGTGCTGTATTGCCCCGGCTGGATGTCCGTCAAATAGATGATGTGAAAACCGAACTCGCTTTCCACCACGCCGGAAATTTCCCCCTTGCGCAAGGCAAACGCCGCGCTGGCAAAGGGGGCAACCATGCTGGCGCGATCAAAAAAGCCCAGATCGCCGCCCTGTTGCGCGGAACCGCCATCCTCCGACCGGGTTTTGGCCAGTTCGGCAAAACGCTCCGGGTTCTGCCTTGCTTCCGCCAGCAAGACCTCGGCCACGTTTTTGCTGGAAGTCAGGATATGACTGGCGCGGCGCCGTTCCGGGCGGATGGCGAACTGTTCCCTGTGCGTGTCGTACCAGGCGCGCGCCGTTTGCTCGTCCGGCTTTTCCTGCGCCTCCAGATCCTTTTGCCCGAACGTCAGATATTCGACCCGAACCTGTTCCGGCAGGGTGAACCTGGGCGTATTGGCGTCATAGAAGCCCTGCGCTTCCGCCTCCGTGACGTCGGCCTGTTTGGCAAGGCCCTGCCAGGCGATCAGGCTTTCCTCCACCTGGCGCGTTTCGGATTGCAGGGCGGCGATCTGCCGCGCCACGGTCAGCGGCACCAGTGTTCCTTCCTGAACCGCGCCCAGCAGCGTCTGTTGCAGCAGGTTTTCCTGAAGGCTGGACTCGAATTCCGGCGCGCTCATGTTGTTCGCCGCCAGCAGGGATTGATAACGCTCCTGGGAAAAAGCGCCGTTTTCCTGAAATTCCGGCGCGTTGAGGATCGTGTCGCGCAAGACGCCCTGCACGTTCAGGCGCAGGCGATTGGCTTCCAGAAGCACCGCCCGCCGTATCGCCATGTCTTCCAGCAGCGCCAGGCGCAATTCCGGCGTATCGAGGGCGGATATGTCGGCATTGGGCGCCTGTCGGCGCCACGCGGCCTGCTGTTCGCGCAAGGCGTCCTGAAATTCGGCGACCGTAATCCGCGTCTTGCCCACCGTGGCAAGGGTCGTGTCGCCGCCGCCCTGAAAGTAGGCGTCCAGACCCCAGACCGCGAAAGACACAATGATGATGAGCAGAAAAAACTGCACAAGGCGTTTGTTGTTGCGAATGGCGTCGAACGTGGACATGGCGGGCAGCGCAAAGGAAAATAAAAAAAGTTCGCGCCGGAACACGACGCAAACCCATCAAGGAACGCCGATGGTATCAGGCGCCTTCCTACGGGGCAAGGGGATCGGGCGATGGCAACCAACGGCTTCGCCCTTTGCCGGAACGGCGGATTTGCCCGACGCCATACCGTCCTGCCCTTGCCGACTCTGCCCTTGCCGGTCTTGCCCTTGTTTTTGGCGGCGCGTCAGGCGCGGGGGTTCCCGCCTTGCGCCGGGCGCGGCCAATCCCTTCCACGCGCTTCCGCCGCTTCCGCCGTCTGGCTCCCGATCACGGATACCGCACCACCAGATTCCGGTCGCCATATACTTCGTCGATGCGCCCCACGCTGGGCCAGAATTTGTTTTCCTTCACCCAGGGCAGGGGGAAAACGGCGGTTTCGCGGCTGTAGGGGTGAGGCCAGCGGGAAAGCGTCAGCACTTCCGGCGGATGCGGGGCGTTTTTCAGCGGGTTGTCGTCGCGCGGCCACACGCCGTTTTCAATCTGGCGGATTTCGGCGCGAATGGCGATCATGGCGTCAATGAAGCGATCCAGTTCCGCCTTGCTTTCGGATTCCGTCGGCTCCACCATCAAGGCGCCTGGAACCGGAAAACTCACGGTGGGCGCGTGAAAACCATAATCCATCAGGCGCTTGGCGATGTCGATTTCCGTCACGCCCGCCGCGGCCTTGACGGGACGCGCATCGAGAATGCACTCATGCGCCACGCGCCCATTCTTGCCCATATGCAGCACCGGATAATGCGCGCGCAGACGGCAGACCACGTAATTGGCGTTGAGTATGGCGACCTGGGTGGCCAGCTTCAGTCCCTTGCCGCCCATCATGGCGATGTACATCCAGGAAATCGGCAGGAGGGAAGCCGAGCCGAACGGCGCGGCGGCGACCGCGCCCCGCCCGTCGCCGCCCGCGTCCATGACGTGTCCGGGCAGGAAGGGGGCAAGGTGCGCCTTCACGCCTATCGGCCCCACGCCCGGCCCGCCGCCGCCATGCGGAATGGCGAAGGTCTTGTGCAGGTTCATGTGCGCCGCGTCCGCGCCGATGAACCCCGGCGCGGTAAGCCCCGCCTGGGCGTTCAGATTGGCGCCGTCCATATACACCTGCCCGCCGTGCGCGTGAATGAGGGCGCAGATTTCTTGCGGGTTTTCCTCGAAAAGTCCATGCGTGGACGGATAGGTCAACATCAGCGCCGCCAGCGCGCCGGAATGATCCCGGCATTTGGCCGCGAGATCGGCCATGTTCACATTGCCCGCGGCGTCACATTCGACTTCCACCACCGTCATCCCCGCCATGCGCGCGGAAGCCGGATTGGTGCCGTGGGCGGATTGGGGAATCAGGCAGACATTGCGCCCTTCTTCCCCGCGACTGGCGTGATAGCGACGAATCGCCGCCAGCCCGGCATATTCGCCCTGCGCGCCGGAATTGGGCTGCACACAAATGGCGTCAAAGCCGGTAATGGCGCGCAGCCATCCGGCAAGCTCGTCGATCAGCCTCCGATACCCCCGCGTCTGTTCCGCGGGCGCGAAAGGATGCGCCTCGGCAAATTCCGCCCAGCTGATCGGCAGCATCTCGCTGACGGCGTTCAGCTTCATGGTGCAGGAACCCAGCGGAATCATCGCGTGATCCAGCGACAAATCAAGGTTCTGCAACTTTTTCAGATAGCGCAGCATGGCGTGCTCGGTATGATGACGGTTGAACACGGGATGCGTCAAAATGGCGTCCCGGCGCAGCAGATCTTCCGGCAGCGACGGGTCATGCGCGGCAACGGCAATGCGGGCGTCCAGCGCGGAAATGTCCAGCGTCTTGCCCGTGAAGAGATGAAAAAGCGTCGCCACATCTTCCGGCGTAGTCTTTTCATTGACGGCAATGCCGATTTGCGCGCCCCGCAGGCGCAGGTTGTAGCCCGCTTCCCGCGCCGCCCGGCAAATTTCCTCCGCCCGATCGCCCGCGTCAAGGCAGAGCGTGTCGAAATACGCGGGATTCGACTGGCGAACGCCCGCTTCCCGCAACCCCGCCTCCAGCAGCGCGGCAAGGCGGTGGATGCGGCGCGCGATGACGCGCAACCCCTCCGGGCCGTGATAGACCGCGTAAAACCCCGCCATGTTGGCAAGCAGCACCTGCGAAGTGCACAGGTTGGAATTGGCCTTCTCCCGGCGAATGTGCTGTTCCCGGGTCTGCAACGCCATCCGCAGCGCCGGTTTTCCGCTCGCGTCACGCGCCATGCCGATGATGCGTCCGGGCATGGCGCGGATGTGCACGGCGCTCGCGGCAAAAAAAGCGGCATGTGGGCCGCCGAAACCGCAAGGAATGCCAAAACGCTGACTGGAACCCAGCGCGATGTCCGCGCCCATCTCACCCGGCGACTTCAACAGCGCCAGCGCCAGCAAATCGGCGGCAACCGCGACGACCGCGCCCTTTGCCCGGAAAGCGGCAATGGCGGCGCTCAAATCCCTGACTTCGCCCTTTTCATCCGGCATTTGCAGCAGCGCCCCGAAAACGTCTTGCCCCGCCGCTTCGTCCGCCTCGCCAAACACCAGATCGAAACCCAGTCCGGCGGCGCGGGTTTTCAACACATCCGCCGTCTGCGAAAAAACGCCGCGCGCCACAAAAAACCGGCGGGACGCCGACTTGCTTACCCGCCGCGCCATGCTCATGGCTTCGGCGGCGGCGGTCGCCTCGTCCAGAAGGGACGCATTCGCCACTTCCATCCCGGTCAGATCGACGACCATTTGCTGAAAATTGAACAGCGCCTCAAGCCGCCCCTGCGCGATTTCCGCCTGATAGGGCGTATAGGCGGTGTACCAGCCGGGATTCTCCAGCACATTGCGCAAAATGACATTGGGCATCACGGTGTCGTGATACCCCTGTCCCAGCAGGTTTTTTTTCAGCACGTTTTCCTGCGCGATGCGCTTCAAATCGGCCAGCGCCTGACGCTCGCTTCGCGGCGGCGGCAGATTCACGTCGGCAGGCAGACGAATTCCGGCGGGCAAGGTCTGCGCCATCAGCTCGTCCAGACTGCCCACACCGAGAGCGGCCAGCATTTCCGCCCGCTCGGCGGGACTTGCGCCAATATGGCGGGCAATGAAATCTTCCTGCTGCAACAGGTCGACAAGAGGAGGCGTCATGGTTGAAAACCCGGAAAATGAAGAGAAGGCGCGGCTTATTTCGTCGCCGCTTCCGCGTCAATCAGCGCCTTGTAGGCGTCGGCGTCCAGCAATTTGTCCACGTCGGCGGCATTCTCCGGCGCCAGCCGGAACAGCCAGGCGGCATAGGCATCCTGATTGACGCTTTCCGGCGCGGCGCTCGCCGCCGCATTGACGGCAACCACACTGCCCGCCGTCGGCGCGTAGGCTTCCGCGGCGGCCTTGACGGATTCCAGCGCCACGCAACTCTCCCGCTCCGCCAGCTTCCTGCCGATTTCCGGCAATTCCACATAAACCAAATCACCGAGTACTTCCTGGGCATAATCGGTGATGCCCACGGTCAACGCGCCGTCGGCTTCCACGCGCGCCCATTCATGGGTGGCGGTATATTTCAGTTCGTTCGGTATGATCATCTGAGTCGTCCAAAAGTAAAAACCGGTTTACAAGAGACAAGGCGCCGCGAAGGAAAAACAAGGCGCCCTCGCCCTAGTCTAACGAAAACCCACCCCGGTCTCACGAGTTTTGTCGGCGTCCAGTTCAACAATCGCCAGGCGCCCAGGCCTGCACCAGAGGCTTTCCATTGCGGACAAACGGCGGCTTGACGACCTTTGCCGACAGCCACTTGCCGCGAACTTCCACCTCCACCGCATCGCCCGCCGCCGCGCCCGGAGGCAGACGCGCCAGCGCAATGGCGACGCCCAGCGTCGGCGAAAAGGAGCCGCTGGTAATCACACCCTCGCCCGTGCTCGCGCGAACCCGCTGCTGGGCGCGCAACACGCCCTTTTCCCGCAAGACCAGACCGAGAAAGGCAAAGCGCCGCCCCTGGGAAAGCAGCGCGCTTTTGCCGACGAAATCCCGGTCGGAGGCCAGATCGACGCACCAGGCAAGACCGGCGTCCAGCGGCGAGATTCGCGCGTCCATGTCCTGACCATAAAGATTCATGCCCGCCTCCAGCCGCAAGGTATCACGCGCGCCCAGCCCGCAAGGCTTTACGCCCGCGGACAACAGGGCGTTCCACAATGCTTCCGTCCGCGCGGCCACAAGCGTAATCTCAAAGCCATCCTCGCCCGTATACCCCGTGGCGGCGACGAACAGTTCGCCATAGGCCGGCGCAAAAACCCGCGCGCCGAAAAAAGGCGGCAGATTTTCCGTAACCATCCTGATTTCCGGCAACGCCGCCCAAACCTTCGTCCTGGCGTTCGGCCCTTGCACGGCAATCATCCCGGCTTCCCGCTCCCCCCGGAGCGGCGTCAGGTTCACCGCCAGCCGCCAATCCGCCAGCCGCGCCGCCATCCACGCCAAATCCGCTTCCGCCACGCCCGCATTGACGACAATGCGGTAATGGGTGTCGTCGAGACGATAGACAATCAGATCGTCCAGCACGCCGCCGGATTCATTCAGCATGGCACTGTACAAGGCTTTTCCCGGCGCCCTGAGCTTGTCGACGTCATTGGCGATCAACCGCCGCAAAAAGGTTTTGGCGTCGGCGCCAACCGCGTCCACGGCACACATATGGGAAACGTCGAACATGCCGGCATCGCGGCGGACGAAATGGTGTTCCTCAATCTGGGAGCCGTAATTGACCGGCATGTCCCAGCCGCCGAAATTCACCATGCGCGCGGAAAGCGCGCGGTGCGCGGCATTCAAGACCGTAGTTCTGAGCATCATCAATCCTCGAAGACGAAAAGCGCGAAAATGCTGCAAGCATTCATTTCACCCCTCTGTCCTCGATACCTGAGAGATTGCGGCCATTCCCAAAAGAATGACCGCTTGCCCCATCGGTGAGCGTCCAAAACCAACGCCTGCTCTCCAGAGTCGCGGCAGGCCGCCAGCGCGCGCCCACCGACCCCACGGTCCTTCTGCCTGAGCGTTTACGGGTACGTTGCGCCTTCGGCGGCAGATTCAGCGTCGAACTGCCCTCTCCCGTGAGGTAGCGGGCACTATAGCAGATTGGGGAGAGGGGGCGGAAGACGGCGAACAGAAAATCATCCAGGTGCCGCGCGACCGCAAGACGCGCCTCCTCTGAACCCCAGGGCAATCGCATGAATGCCATATGCAATGGAAGTGACCGTGGCAGGGAGGAAAAGCTTCTGGCAAGGGAGGGTCAAAAGAGGTTTGCAGCGATGGAACTGGCGGCAAGGGCGGG
>JAITJU010000003.1 GCA_031278735.1 Zoogloeaceae bacterium | reverse complement strand
CGCGCATCCGCTTCCTGCACATGACGCAGCGCGTTCAGGCCGGTGACGGCTTCGACCCGCCGCACGCCCGCCGCGACGCCGGTTTCCGCAACGATCCTGAAAAGGCCGATATCTCCAGTACGGACGACGTGATTCGTATTTACCGATCTACTCAACATTTACTTCCCCCCATGAATTCAATTCCGCTACGAATCAAGAATGCGTTTCACTGCTTTGTCAAGCTCCTCTCCGGTCGGCAGATTAGGGCCAGAAATAAATCGCTGCGAGAACTCGTCCAAGGATACCCTCAACTTTCTTTTTGGAACCAAGGTTCTCTGGGAGCCGTGACCCACAGGATTTGACAAGGAGTAAGTATGTATTGTCAATACCGTGCATTCGTTATTTTGTACATGAGGAATATCCGCCCCAATTATTTCTTCAAATTTACAATATACAGCTTCGGGAAGAATAAAATAAAGCCCTGACTTTACAAGTTTTGATTTGGAATAAACAATTCCCTTCCGTATGATTTGAGGAATTAATCTTTTGTGTACATTTGCCCAATTCATTCCATGTTCAGATGCTGGAATTATCCGGGTTTTGTGAGCCATATTCTTGTAAAAGTACCAGCAGTCGCGATAGTTATTCGTTATATCTATGCTTTGGACCTCTATGCCGACATACTCTTGCAGGACGTGATTATCCAGCTTTGCCAAGACCCAATCCATGGACAGGCTTCTCCCGATTTTTACCTCTTTCCCGGAATTCTGCCCTAGAGCAACAACGAAAATACCTGACTCCTTGCGCCTTTTAATATACTCATCGAACATTAAAAATTCCGCATCGTCACCAAAGGCATCGGATGAGACACATTTCAGTACAGAGTAATTGTTTTCATAAAGCCGATTTGGGCAAATAACGCAATCGCCAAACGTAGTTGTAACACTGCATGTTCCATAGACAATGGTTTTATCATGGTTTGTCTTGGAACACAGTCTATTCGTGAAGGGGCATGCCCCCAAATTCCAGAGTTTGCGAACATGAGGCGTGAGATCATCAGGGGCGTATCCAAAAATTTCAACAATATCTTTGGTGGGTCTGATAGCCATTATTTCTCTCCGATTAATCTTGCAATTTCGTCGCCAATTGCTTTTCCGAGCAATGGCGGGACAGCATTTCCAATCTGTTCATATTGCTGCGTTATATTACCCGAAAACTCGTACGCATCCGGGAAAGACTGGATTCTGGCGGCTTCTCTGACAGAGATAACCCGATTTTGCGTTGGGTGAAAAAAGCTCCCCCAATGTGGATCACACTTTGTTAATACAGTAGAGCATAGAGATTCGGGGCGCAGACGTCCATAACGCCTTGTGTGGTCGCTACGCCTCGCTCTTTTCAAGCCTTCTGGCAGCAAATCAAAAGGAATGTCGCGCCAGCTTCCGCCTTGCGGAATATATTTCAGGCGTTCCAAATTTATTTCGGATATTTTCGTGCAGCAATGGGCGGTTAATTTATTGCTATTACGCAAAATTCTTTGATAATTGTTGTTCGGTTCGGACGCATATTCCGTTGGACTTACGGTATTCCCATTTGCAATTTCTGGCAGATCGGAAATTGCATCCCATACTGTGGTATGTGTTTTCAGATTTGGTGCAAATAAGGGAGAAACAGGGATACAGAGGCTCTTGGCCCCAGTGAAATTAGCAACAGCTTGCGCATCATATTCAGGCTCGGGAAAAGTAATTTCTCCAGAAAAGTTTCTGATCCCGATAAATACAGTACGAAAGCGCATTTGTGGAACACCATAGTGTCCCGCAAACAGAATCTTATGTTCTACCTTATAGCCCATGGACTGGAGTTCTTTGCGTATTTGCGCTACAACGGTTCCACGACCCAATGATATTATGCCAGGGACGTTTTCGATCAATATCGCCTTTGGTTTTATAGACGACACAATCCGCAAAAAGTCTCTGAACAGATGATTTCGTGCATCATTCAAGGTACGAATTGGGGCATTGATAGAAAACCCTTGGCATGGCGGCCCTCCTGCAACCAAATCAACTTCACCTTCTGAAATACCCAAGTGTTGCTTGATACTTAGCTCACAGACAGTACGAATGTCACCAATTACCACTTCGGTATCTGGATGGTTTTCCTGATATGTTTCAGCATATTGTGGAACCAGTTCGTTAGCCAACAATGGCTGGAAACCAGCTTGTTGCAGGCCGCAAGAAAGACCTCCCGCACCAGAAAACAAGTCAATACTTTTCATTGCATTCTCCCTTCCACCCACCCTTTCACGCTCCCCAACGCCTCCGGCAGCCGCGCGGGTTCCGTCCCGCCCGCTTGCGCCATGTCCGCCCGACCGCCGCCTTTTCCGCCCACCTGTCGCGCGACGAAGTTCACCAGTTCTCCGGCCTTGTACCGGCCAGTGAGGTCGGCGGTGACGCCCGCGATGAGGCTCACCTTTCCATCCCCGGCGCTTGCCAGCACGATGACGGCGGATTTCAGTCTGTCCTTGAGTTTGTCCAGGGTGTCGCGCAGGGCGGGCGCGTCCGCGCCGTCGAGCGTGGCGGCGAGTACTTTGACGCCGCCCACTTCCACCGCCTGTGCGGCAAGATCGTCACCCTGGCTGGCAGCGAGGCGGGATTTGGCGCGGGCAAGGTCTTTTTCCAGCGTGCGCAGGGTTTCCAGCAGCCCGGCGACACGCTCGGCGGCTTCAACCGGCTGGGTTTTGAGTTGGGCAGCAATCGTTTGTACGCGCGCATCCGCTTCCTGCACATGACGCAGC
This sequence comes from Zoogloeaceae bacterium, assembly GCA_031278735.1. Lineage (GTDB taxonomy): Bacteria > Pseudomonadota > Gammaproteobacteria > Burkholderiales > Rhodocyclaceae > Azovibrio. The sequence goes on along the minus strand of JAITJU010000003.1, from coordinate 4,655 downwards.
GCGTTCAGGCCGGTGACGGCTTCGACCCGCCGCACGCCCGCCGCGACGCCGGTTTCCGCAATGATCCTGAAAAGGCCGATGTCTCCAGTACGGGCAACATGCGTGCCGCCGCAGAATTCCTTCGACGTGCCGATGGTGAGCACGCGCACGCTGTCGCCGTATTTTTCGCCGAACAGCATCACCGCGCCGGTTTCCCGCGCCGCTTCCAGCGACATGACGGCAGCGTCGACGGCGGTGTTGGCGAGGATTTCGGCGTTGACCTTTTCTTCCACAACACGGATTTCCTGCGCGCTGACCGGCGCATGATGGGCGAAGTCGAAGCGGGTCTTTTCGGAGTCGACCTGCGAGCCTTTCTGTTGCACATGTGCGCCCAACACTTCGCGCAGCGCCTTGTGCATCAGGTGGGTGACGGAGTGGTTGCGGGCGGTGGCGGCGCGGGCGGCAGCGTCGACGCGGGCTGTGACCGTCTGTCCGGTTTCGATCCGGCCAGTCTTGACAATGCCATGATGGCCGAAAACCGACGCCTGGATTTTCTGCGTGTCTTCGACGGCGAAAAGTCCCGCGCCTTTCAGTTCGCCACGGTCGCCAACCTGTCCGCCGGATTCGGCATAGAACGGGGTGTTGTCGAGCACGACGACGCCGGTTTCGCCCTCAAGCAATTGGTCGACCAGCGCACCATCCCGGTAAAGCGCGAGTATCCTGCCCGTGGTCTCCAGCGTTTCGTAGCCGTGGAAGACGGTGGCTTCGCCCGCGTAATCGAGGCTCAAGGCCATCCGGAATTTGCCCGCCGCGCGCGCATGTTCCTTTTGCCGCGCCATGGCGGCGTCGAACGCGGCGGCATCGACCGTGACGCCATGTTCACGGCAGACATCGGCGGTCAAATCCAGCGGAAAACCGTAGGTGTCGTGCAGTTTGAAGGCGGTTTCGCCGTCGAAGGTGGCGAGTTGTTTCGCTTTCAGCGCGGCAAGTTCGGCTTCCAGTACACCAAGGCCGTTTTCGATGGTGGCGAAGAAGCGTTCTTCTTCGGTCTTCAGGATTTCCACGATGCGGTTTTCGCCCGCAGCCAGTTCCGGATAGGCCGCGCCCATTTCCCTGACGAGATCGGGCACCAGCTTGTGGAAGAACGCCACTCGCGCACCAAGTTTGTAGCCATGGCGGATGGCACGGCGGATGATTCGGCGCAGCACGTAGCCGCGCCCCTCGTTGCCGGGAATCACGCCGTCGGCAACAAGGAAAGCACAGGCGCGGATGTGGTCGGCCAACACCTTGAGGCCGGGATTTTCCCTGTCCTCGCACGATGTTTACCGCGCCGCCGCGTGGATGAGGTTCCGGAAAAGGTCGATGTCGTAGTTGCTGTGCACGCCTTGCAGTACCGCCGAGATGCGCTCCAGCCCCATGCCGGTGTCGACGCTCGGGCGCGGCAGCGGATGCATGACGCCCGCTTCGTCGCGGTTGAACTGCATGAAGACGTTGTTCCAGATTTCGATGTAGCGGTCGCCGTCTTCTTCCGGCGTGCCGGGCAGTCCGCCGGGGATGTCCGGGCCGTGGTCGTAGAAAATCTCGGTGCAGGGGCCGCAGGGGCCGGTGTCGCCCATCATCCAGAAGTTGTCGGAAGCATAACGCGCGCCCTTGTTGTCGCCAATCCGGATGACGCGATCCGCCGCGAGGCCGATTTCCTCCGTCCAGATACCATGCGCTTCGTCGTCCTCGGCATAGACGGTGACATAGAGTCTGTCCTTCGGCAGCGCGAATACCTCCGTGAGCAGTTCCCAAGCGTAGCGGATGGCGTCGCGCTTGAAGTAATCGCCAAAGCTGAAATTGCCCAGCATCTCGAAAAAGGTGTGATGCCGGGCGGTGTAGCCGACGTTTTCCAGATCGTTGTGCTTGCCGCCCGCCCGCACGCATTTCTGGCTGGTCGTGGCGCGGGTGTAAGGCCGTTTGTCGAAGCCCAGGAACACGTCCTTGAACTGGTTCATGCCCGCGTTGGTGAAAAGCAATGTCGGATCGTCATGCGGTACGAGCGAACTGGACGCTACGATGCGGTGGCCCTTGGACTCGAAGAATTTCAGGAATTTTTCACGGATTTCGGCGGATTTCATGGAAAAGGGGAGGGCATGGGCAAAGGAGAGATTCTAAAGGAAGGGGAAGGTGGAGCAAAGCCGCCGGAGAACATTCAGGAGCGCGTCAATCTATCCCCTGAATCAACCGCCATGTTAAAATGCGTGATTCTGTAGAACGAGCGTGTCGCGCGGCGGAAGAAAGATCATCATGGAACAGCAACTCACCAGGGAAACGCTTCCGGTCAGCCTGGAAGACGAAATGCGGCGATCCTATCTGGATTATGCCATGAGCGTAATCGTCGGGCGGGCGCTGCCGGATGTGCGCGACGGCCTGAAACCGGTGCATCGCCGGGTATTGTTCACCATGCACGAATTGAGCAACGACTGGAACAAGGCGTACAAGAAATCGGCGCGCGTGGTCGGGGATGTCATGGGGAAATACCATCCGCATGGCGATTCGGCGATCTACGATACCGTGGTGCGTATGGCGCAGAGTTTTTCCCTGCGCTACATGCTGGTGGACGGCCAGGGCAACTTTGGTTCCGTGGATGGCGACAGCGCCGCCGCCATGCGCTATACGGAAGTGCGCATGGCGCGGATCGGGCATCAGTTGCTGGAAGACATCGACAAGGAAACCGTCGATTTCGGCTCCAATTACGACGGCAACGAGCAGGAACCCCTGGTGTTGCCCACCCGCATTCCCAATCTTCTCATCAACGGCTCTTCCGGCATTGCCGTGGGCATGGCGACCAACATCCCGCCGCACAACCTGAACGAAGTAGTCGCCGGATGTTTCGCGCTCTTGCAAGATCCCGCCATTTCCGTCGAGGAACTGATCGAGCATATCCCCGCGCCCGATTTTCCCACGGCGGGCATCATTCACGGGGTCAAGGGCGTGCGCGAGGGCTATCTCACCGGGCGCGGTCGGGTCGTCATGCGCGCCAGAACGCATTTCGAGGACATCGACAAGGGCAGCCGCCAGGCGATCATCGTCGATGAACTGCCGTATCAGGTCAACAAGAAGGTGTTGCAGGAAAAGATCGCCGAACTCGTCAACGAAAAACGCATTGAGGGCGTCTCGCACATCCAGGACGAATCCGACAAGGACGGAATGCGTGTGGTCATCGAGCTGAAGCGCGGCGAGGCGCCGGAAGTCGTGCTCAACAACCTTTTCAAGATGACCCAGTTGCAGGATACCTTCGGCATGAACATGGTGGCGCTGGTCGATGGGCAACCGCGGCTCCTGAACCTGAAGCAGATGCTCGAATGCTTTCTTGCGCACCGGCGGGAAATCGTCACCCGGCGCACGGTCTTTGAATTGAGAAAAGCCAGGGAGCGCGGACATATCCTGGAAGGTTTGGCGGTGGCGCTCTCCAACGTGGACGAAATCGTCGCGCTCATCAAGGCGGCGCCGACGCCTGCCGACGCCAAGCGCGAACTGATGGCGCGCGTGTGGCAAAGCCGCATGGTCAGCGAGATGCTGCAACGCGCCGCCTTGCCTCCCGAAGACGCCGCGCCCGAAACAGGGGGGGTCGCCGCTGACGGCTACCGCCTTTCCGACATTCAGGCGCAAGCCATTCTGGAACTGCGCCTGCAACGGCTCACCGGCCTCGAACAAGACAAGATCGTTTCCGAATACAGGGACGTGATGGAAAAAATCGCCGACCTCCTGGATATCCTCGCCAAACCGGCGCGCATCACCGAAATCATCGGCGCGGAGCTTGCCGCCGTGCGCGACCAGTTTGGCGATGCCCGCCGTTCCGAGATCGTCGCCCACGCGCAGGATCTGGAGATGGAAGACCTGATCACGCCGCAGGATCTGGTGGTGACGCTCTCGCACACCGGCTACCTCAAGTCGCAACCCCTGGCCGATTACCGCGCCCAGCGACGCGGCGGGCGCGGCAAGCAGGCCACGGCGATGAAGGAGGATGATTTCGTCGATCATCTTTTCGTCGCCAACACCCATGATTACCTCCTCTGCTTTTCCAACCGCGGGCGCTGCTACTGGCTCAAGGTGTACGAAGCGCCGTTGGGCAGCCGCGGCAGCCGCGGCAGGCCCATCGTCAACATGTTCCCGCTGGAGGAAGGCGAGCAGATCAACGCCATCCTGCCGGTGAAGGAATTTTCCGACGACCGGTACGTCTTCCTGTGCACCGTGCAGGGCGTGGTGAAGAAGACTTCGCTCGCCAACTTTTCCAATCCCCGGAAGGCGGGCATCATCGCCGTCGATCTGGATGAAGGCGACGTGCTGGTCGGCGCGGAACTGACCACGGGGAAAAGCGACATCGTGCTCATTTCCGACGGCGGCAAGGCGGTCTGGTTCGCCGAGGACGAAGTGCGTCCGATGGGACGCCAGTCGCGCGGCGTGCGCGGCATGGCGTTGCCGGAGGGGCAGCGCATCATCTCGCTTCTGGTGGCCGCAAGCGCGGAGGAAACCGTGCTGGTCGCCACCGAAAACGGCTACGGCAAGCGCACTCGCCTTTCCGATTTCCGCCAGTCCAGACGCGGCGCGCAGGGCGTGAAGGCCATTGCCGCCAGCGAAAGGAACGGCAAGGTCGTCACCGCCAAGCTGGTGACGGATGAAGACGAGGTGAT
>JAITJU010000293.1 GCA_031278735.1 Zoogloeaceae bacterium | reverse complement strand
AGGAGGTTCGTGCCCTTGAAGCGGATCTCTCCCGCCGCGATGCGGCCCGGTTCGCGGATGAGGCGCAGGATGGAGAGCGCGGTCACCGACTTGCCGCTGCCGCTCTCGCCCACGAGGGCGAGGGTTTCGCCGGGCAGGATCGTCAGGTCGACGTCGTCTACGGCGCGCGCCAAGCCCGCGCGGGTGTGGAACCAGGTGCGCAATCCCTGGATGGACAAGAGTTCCGTCATGGTGAAAGCTCCTTCATTTTGCCGCGAGATGCGGATTCAAGGCGTCATTCAGTCCCTCTCCCAGGAGATTGAAGGCCAGAACGACGAACACGATGGCAATCCCCGGCAGGCCGCAGATGTACCAGGCATCGACCACCTGTTCGCGGCCATTGCCGATGATGGCGCCCCAGCTCATCACGTTGGGATCGCCCAGACCCAGGAAGGAGAGCGCGGCCTCGGTCTGGATGGCGTGGGCGATGTTGAGCGCGGCGATGACGATGACCGGCGGCAGGGCATTGGGCAGGATCTGCGTGACGATCAGCCGCAGGTCGCCCATGCCGAGGGTGCGCGCCGCCTGCACGAATTCCCGCTCGCGCAGCACGAGGAATTCGGAGCGCACGAGCCTGGCCGTGGGCGGCCAGGAGACAATGCCGATGGCGAAGGTCGCGGTGGCGACGGAAGGCTTGAAGATGGCGACCAGCACCACCGCCAGCACGAATTGCGGCACGGTCTGGAAAAGCTCGGTGAGGCGCATCAGGAAGGCGTCCACCCAGCCCCGGTAGAATCCGCCCAAAGCGCCCGCCGTGATGCCGACGAAGGCGGAAATCAGGGCGCTGACAAGGCCGATCATCAGCGAGACCCTGGCCCCGGAAACAAGACCAGTCGCCATGTCCCGCCCCATCAGGTCGGTTCCCAGGGGATTGGCCGGGTCCTCGCCGGGCCAGAGCATGGGCGCGGCGTTCATTTCCCATGGATCGCCGGGAAACCAGAAATGGCCGAACAGGGCGACCGCCGCCGCGAGGACGAGGATCGCCAATCCCGCGGCGGCGGCGCGGTTGCGCAGGAGTTCCTTGAGAAGGGCAAGATACATGGCGGTCTTTTGTCAGAGTTCGATGCGCGGGTCCAGGAAGGCATAGACCACGTCCACGCAGATGTTGAGCACCGTGACCATCACCGAGGAAAAGAGCAGGATGCCCAGGAGCAGGTTGAAATCCCGCGCCAGGATGGATTCGAAGGCGAGCCGCCCCAGTCCCGGCCAACTGAACACGGATTCCACCAGCACCGCGCCGCTCAGGATGGAACCCAGTTGCAGGCCGAGCATGGTCATCAGGGGCAGGAGCGCGTTGCGCAGGGCGTGGAAAAGGGTGATGCGGGTCTCCGTCGCGCCCTTGGCGCGCGCCGTGCGGATGAAATCCGCGCCGAAGTATTCCAACATGGCGGTGCGGATCAGCTTGGTATAGACCGCGAGATAGAAGGTGGCGAGGGTGAGCGCGGGCAGCAGGGTGTGTCTTGCCACATCCCGGAGATGGGCAAGCCCCGTGAGTTCGACGCTGATGTCCGTCATGCCGCTGGAAGGCAGCCAGCCCAGTTTGGCGGAGAAGAGCACGATCGCCATCAGCCCCAGCCAGAAGGTGGGAAGCGCGTAGGTGACCAGGACAAAAATGGAAATGACGCGGTCGGCGGCGCGTTGCGCGAAGCGCGCCGAAATCACGCCCAGGACGAGGCCGGAGAACACCGCGACGCCCATCGCGGCGATCATGAGAAGGAGCGTGGCGGGCAGCCGTTCCAGGATCAGTTGCAGCACCGGCATGTTCTGCCGGAAGGAAAAGCCCAGATCCAGCATCACGGTATGCTTGAGGTAATGATAAAGCTGCGTGGGAACGGGACGATCCAGCCCGAAATCGGCGCGCAACCGCGCCATGTATTCCGGCGTCGCGGCGCCCGCTTCGCCCGCCAGGACATCCACCACGTCGCCGGGCGCGAGTTGCAGGATCAGGAAATTCAGCAGCGCGATGCCGAACACCACCGGCGCCACCTGCCAGAGACGGCGGCGCAGGAATTTGAGAACGGCGGGAATCCGGGTGTGCAGCATCATATGGGAACCGCTACTTTCGCTCCAGCCAGGCATCGGCCCAGGAAGCGAAGAGGCCGTCGCCCTGGAGCGCCCGTTTCCTGAAACGCGCCGTGGCCACCGTGATCCACACGGGTTCGACGAGTTCCCGGATCGGCGCGTCTTCCGGCACGATCTGCCGCCATTCCTTGATCCGCGCCTTGCGTTTGCCCTCATCCGGCTCGCGCGCCGCCGCGTCGGGGATGAAGCGAAAGAGAGCGCCATCGAGACAGGGCTGGCCTTTTTGCCGGCAATGGGGATTCTTTTCCAGCCGGATGCGACTGCCCTTTACCCATTTCGTGGTATGGACGCCGGAGTTGAGCGTCACGGGTTCGGTCAGAATGCTGACGTTCAGGATGACGCGAGATTTCATGCCGGTGGCTCCAAAGCGCCATTCAGGGTTTGAAAAGGCAGCTCATTCCGGCTTCGCATGAGCCGCGCTTCCGTCCGCGCTTTCAGTTCGAGCTTGCGAATCTTCTGGCTGCCGGTGCGCGGCCAGTCGGTGATGAATTTGACATGGCGCGGCGCCTTGTAGGCGGCGATTCTTTCCCGGCAGAACGCCAGCAGGTGTTGCGCGTCAAGCGAGGAGGCGTCCGGTTCCGGCTCGATGAAGGCATAGGCGACTTCCCCCAGCCGTTCGTCGGGAACGCCGACGACAGCGGCCTCGCGCACGCCTTTGCATTCTTTCAGGAAGGTTTCGATTTCCAGCGTGGAAACATTGAAGCCGCCCGGCTTGATCATTTCCTTCAGCCGCCCGCAGAACACCAGGTGCTCTCCGGCGAACCTGCCGAGATCGCCCGTGCGAAACCAGCCCTCCGCATCGAAGACGCGCGCGTTTTCCTCCGGTTGCCGGTAATAGCCCCGCGTGACCGTGTAGCCCCGGATACGGATTTCGCCGATCTCGCCTTCCGGCAACGTCTTGCCGGTATCGACATCGACGACGCGCACCTCTACGCCCGGCACGGGACGCCCGTTCGCGCTGGCGCGGATTTCGTGGGGATCCGTGCAGAATCCGCGCGTGGCCGCGTTGGAAACCTCCGACATGCCATACATGCCGATGAGTCCGGAAACGCCCAGTTCATGCGTTGCGAACGCGAAGGAATCCGGCGACAGGGGAACGCCCGTTCCGGTGCGCAGCGAGGAGAGGTCGTAGCGCCCGCGTCCCGGGAAAGCCTTCAGGTCCTTGACGATGGTATCGACGAAGAAGGCAACGGTAATGCCTTCCTCTTCGACCAGCCGACAGAACCGTTCCGGGGAAAAGCGCCCCATGAGCACCATGGCCGCCCCGGAAAGCAGGATGGAGAGCGCGTAGCTCGTGCCGGTCGCGCTGAAGAGCGGCGCCGACATGAGAAAACGATCCGCCGGGGTGAAGCGCATGCGCGCGATGGTGTTGAAATTGTTTTGCAGCAACTGCCCGTGATCCAGCATTGCGCCCTTGGGGAACGAAGTGGCGCCGGAGGTGTAGAGTATCTGCGCGACCGAATCCGGACTGACCGCGGCGATGATTTCATCCAGCCGGGATTCCTCGATCATGGCCGCGAGTTCGGCAAGGCGGTTTCCGGGCACGATCGAAGCAGGCAGGTTCGCGGGCAGGGGAAATTCCTCGTTGCCGAACGCGAACACCGTCTTCAGCAAGGGAAATTCCGGGTCATTGTCGGCATTTGCCTTCGCAAACCAGCCGGGCGCGATCCGCGCCAGGATCGCCAGGTAATCGACGCCTTCCGTCCCGCTGCCGACGATCAACGCGCGCGCGTCCGACTGTTTCAGCATATGGCGGACATCCTGCGCGCGAAAGCGCGTGTTGACCGGCACCAGCACCGCGCCGATCGCGGGAATGGCCCAGAGCGCGACATGATCGCCGGGGGAAACCCCCAGGGCAAGGAGCGTCCGCGCGAATTGCCGCACCTTTTCCCGCAATTCCAGAAAGCTCAGGCGCGTCCGCCGGTCAACGAGCGCCTCGGCCTCGCCAAAGGTTTCCGCTGCCCAGTGAATCGCGTCGTAGAAACGGCGGTTCCGCCCGGCGGCCTGCCCGTCGACCGGAAGCGGATTCCCGCTTTTGCCGCCGTGTGCTGTCATGATCTTCTGCTGTCGGAGAGGGAGCGGCAGGATTCG
>JAITJU010000265.1 GCA_031278735.1 Zoogloeaceae bacterium | reverse complement strand
CGCCTTTTCCTCGCCCGCGACCGTTTCGGCATGAAGCCCCTGTATTTTTCGCAAGACGCGCGGCGTCTGCGTTTTGCTTCCAGCCTGCCCGCGTTGCTGGCGGGCGGCGACGTGCATACGGAAATCGACGCCGTTGGTTTGCAGTTTCAATTTACCCTGCATGGATCGGTTCCCGCGCCGCACACCGTCTTTCGCCACGTCCGCAAGCTGCCGCCCGCCTGCTGGCGGACGATTGCCGCCGACGGCGCGACCAGCGAAGGCTGTTATTGGCGCCTGCCCGCCTGCCGTCTTGCGCCGGAACCGGATGAGGCGGGTTATCTGGAAGCTGTCCGCGAGCGTCTGGACGCGGCAATCGAAAGCCATCTGCTCGCCGCGGACGTCCCGGTCGGCGTACTGCTTTCCGGCGGTCTGGATTCCAGTCTGCTGGTGGCGTTCATGGCCGCGCGGGGACGGCGGCGGATACCTACTTTTTCCATCGGGTTTGGCGATCAGCCGGAAGAGGCGGGCAATGAATTTTATTACTCCGACATGGTGGCGCGCCGCTTCGACACGGCGCACCATCGCTGCCGCGTCGGCGATCACGAGATGCTCGCCGCGCTGCCGGAAGCCATTGCCGCCATGTCCGAACCCATGTTCAGCCAGGATAACGTCGCGTTTTGGCTGCTTGCGCGCGAGGTGAAAAAGGAAGTCAAGGTTGTGCTTTCCGGTCAGGGCGCGGACGAGATATTTGGCGGCTATTACTGGTATCCGCAAATGGCGGCGACGCCGGAAAACCTGCCGCCGCTTCTGCGTTTTGCTCCGCATTATTTCGACCGTTCCCACGCTGAATTCCTGCGGATGCTGGATCCGCAATGGGTTGCCGCGCACGCCGACGCCGCCCGCGATCACGTCAGTCCGTTCATTGGCGCCCGTCTGTGTGACGCCAATGCCGACAGTTTCATGGATCAGGTCTTGCGTCTGGACGCGACGACCCTGATTGTCGACGACCCGGTAAAGCGCATCGACAACATGAGCATGGCGCATGGTCTGGAAGCGCGTGTTCCCTTTCTCGACAAGGCGCTGGCGGAAACCGCCATGCGCCTGCCGCCCGCGCTGCGTTTGCGCGCGGGCGGCAAGTTTCCGTTGAAGCGTCTCGCGCGCGCCCTGCTGCCGGATGAAGTCATTGATCGTCCAAAGGGCTATTTCCCGACGCCCGCCCTGAAATATCTGCGCGGCGGCTTTCTCGATTTCATCCGCGACACGTTGAACGCCTCCGCCTGTCGCGCTCGCGGTCTCTATCATCGCGCCGGCGTCGATCAGCTTCTCGCCGAGCCTTTGCAGCACTTCACGCCCTTGCAGGGCAACAAACTCTGGCATCTGGCGGCGTTTGAATACTGGCTGCAAACGCATGACGCCCGCCGCGCCTGAAATTCCGCCGCGTCCCTGACTGCCGGACGCGATGTTTTTTCAGTCCGCGGCAAGAAAACAGTCCGCAGGCCGGGGCTTGCCGTACAGCCAGCCCTGGGCATAGTCGATGTCGAGCGCGGACAGCAGCCGGGCTTCTTCCTCGCTTTCCACGCCCTCGGCAAGTATGCCCACGCCAAGGTTGCGCAGGCGGGCAATGGTCGTTTCCAGTTCGCGCAACACCTGCGCGGGATCGCGCTTCACGCTGCGGATGATGGTGATGCACAGCTTGATGAAATCGGGGCGCAGGATTTCTATGGCTTGCAGGTCGGCAAAGCCGCAGCCGGTGTCGTCCAGCGCCAAACGCGCGCCGCCCGCGCGCAATTCCGCAATCATGGGCAACAGGGAGCGGGCGTCGTTGAGCGGCAGGTGCTCGGTGAGTTCCACCACGATGCGCGGACGCGCCAAGGCGCGCCGCAGCTTTTCATTCGTGAGGCTCAAGACGGAAAGATTGATGGAAAGCCATTGGTGCGCGGGCAGACGTTCGAGCCATTGCAATGCTTGCCAGGCGCAGGTGATTTCCAGTTCGCGGGATAACCCCATGCGCGCCGCCACGCCGAAAAGCTGATCGGCGTGTTCCACCGGACTGCCTTCCTGCCCGCGCGTCAGCGCCTCGAACCCCAGGAGCCAGGCGTCGGGAAAAGCGACAATGGGCTGCAAGAAAGTGCGCAGGGTGTGATGCGCCAGCACCTGCCGCAAGGCGCGTTCCGCCGCCGCGTTTTCCGGCGGCAACGCTTCTTCGGCCTGCGCCAGCAGGACGGCGGCATCGGGATGACCGGGCAGCAAGGCGACGTGCAGACGCGCAAAGGCAGCCGTGGCGTTGCCAAAAACCTGCTTTGCCAGTTCCATGCCCAGTTGGGTCGCGGCAAGCAGAATGGTTGCCTGTTTTTCCGCCTGCGCATCCGCCGCGCGCGCCGGACTTTCATAGTGCGCCCCCCACACCCCGCGCGGCAGGCCTGCTATCGGCAATATTTTTGCCTCATCCTTCAGGATTGCCGCCTTCAGCGCGGACAATCCCGTTCGCAAGGCGTTCAGGGCGCTTTGCGTCACCGCGGTTCCCATCGTCACCTCCAGCGCCGAAAGGCCGCGTAAATGAAAAACCAGTGTGTGAGTTCTGGAAGTCGCTGCCGTATTCATCATGATTCCGTTTTTCAAGAGACACAACGGGCAATTCTATAAAGAGAAAATAGATAATATTGTTACAAAGTTTGCCGCACCGGAAACGCCATTGTTTCCGGCGGATTGGGTTGCGCCGACAATGCGGAAGGCTGCCCGTTCTTCAGACAGATTCCGCTCCGCGCAAAGGCTGTTGGCCGGTGATGCGCCTGAATTTTTCCAGGAGCTGTTCTTGCGTCTCGCGGTGATTGGGGTGCGGGAAGATGCATTCGACCGGGCAGACGACTTCGCATTGATGCAGGGTGTAATGCCCGACGCATTCGGTGCACAACGCCGGGTCGATCTCGAATATCTCCGGCCCTTGGCGGATGGCGCCGTTCGGGCATTCCGCCTCGCACACATCGCAGTTGATGCATTCGTCGGTAATCATCAGCGCCATGGCGTCCGTCTCGATAGGATATGCGCAGGATCAGGTCGGCGTCGGCGCGAACTGATACGCGACGGCCAGCAGCCCGGCGAGGGCGGCGAACAGCGGCAAGGCGAGGGCATGAACCCGCGCGCGGCGATCCCAGCGGCGCAGCAGTCGGCGCGCGATCGACACGCTCCAGCACAGCCCCGTCAGCGTGCCGACGAGGCGCAGCCAGGGCAGGATATTCCAGGCGTTAACGCCGTTGCGCGCCAGGATGGACAAGGAATATTCCATGGCGCCCAGCGCAAGTCCAATGCCGGCGAGTGGAATCAGCGCGTAGGCCAGCGCGCAGGCCAGCTTCTTTTGTCCATGCGCCGCAGTCAGCAAGCCCGCGCCGACGAGCGCGCCCAGGGCGAGCATTGCGCCGACGATACTCAACAACGCGGCCAGCGCGCCGATGAGATTGCCTGGCTCGCCTCCCTGCAGGAATAGCCAGCGCGAAGCCTCGGCATGCCACAACGCGGCATCCCCCGCCCATTGCCGCAGCGCCGCCAGTATCCACAGATGCCAGAAGCTCCCGTGCCAATGCGCCACCGCGTACAGCAGACCGATCAGCGCGAACACGATCCCGACCGCTTCCCATTCCCGCGCCTCGCCGGGTTCCAGCGCGGCGATTTCCTCGCCCGGCCATCGCCAGGACAAGGCGACCGCCTGGCGATGGCCGCTGCAACGGCCACACATATTGCATTTTTCATTGCTCTTCAACCGGCGCACGTCCAGGAGCGGCGGGCAATCCACAGCGCGCGGCACAGGCCGTGGCGCCGCGTCCCATTTGGCGCGATCAACCCTGAAATGCAGCACGGCGCAACGCGAGAGCAGCGAAAAGATGCTTGCTCCGGGGCAGAGGAAGCGGCACCAGACCCGCTTGCCGCGACCGTAGATCAGCCCGGTGATCAAGGAAAACAGCGAGACGCCCCCGACCAGCAGCAATGTCATTGACGCGGAATGGAAGGCGTCGATCAAATGCTCGTAGAAGGTAATCAGGCAGAAAAGCAAAAGCGGCAAGGCAGGCCGACGCATCCAGGCAGGCACTTTCAGTCCGCGCCCGCGGCGGCTGGCGAACTCCGTGATCGTGCCGTCCGGACACAGCAGACCGCACCAGAACTGGCCGAAAATCAACATGCTGAGGATGACGCCCGGCCACCACACGCCCCAGAAAAGCGCCTCCGCGAAGCAGGCCAGGCTGTCGAACACGCCGGCGCGGGGATCGGCTTCCGGCAGGCAGGCCGGTGTTATCAGCAGGAAAAGATAGATCGCGACGATAGTCCATTGCAGCTTGCGTACCCGATCCTGGTGCTGTTGCAAGGCGTCTCCCAGCGCCTTGACGCGCGCCGGCGCGAACACGCCGTCGCGGCGGGGAAAAACGACTGCCTGTCTCTGTTCCATGCCTTTCCCGATTCAATGGCCTGTCTGCCAGGCATTCACGATGCGCTGCGCGGTTTTGCGCACTTCGAGATCGGTATCCTGCGCCGCCGCGCGTTGCAGCGCAGGCAGCGCCGACCGATCGCCAATTTCCCGCAAGGCGTTTGCCGCTTCCTTGCGCAGATTGCCGACCGCGTGATCGAGCGCTTCCACCAGCGTCGGCACGGCGGCGCGCGCCTTGAGCCGCCCCAGCGCGCTGGCGGCTTTC
>JAITJU010000194.1 GCA_031278735.1 Zoogloeaceae bacterium | reverse complement strand
CCGCGCCTTTCCGGAAACGGACATCCGCTGGGCATTGCAATCCGAACAACTGGGCACGGGGCACGCGCTGGCGCAGGCGCTCCCCCTGATTGACGACGCCCTGCCCACGCTCGTGCTTTACGGCGACGTGCCGCTGGTCGAAAAAACAACGCTGGAACGCCTCCTGAACGAGAGCGGCGAAGGCATGGGACTGCTCACCGTCCATCTTGAGCAGCCGCGGGGTTACGGACGCGTCGTGCGCGACGACGCGGGCAGGGTGCGCGGCATCGTCGAGGAAAAGGACGCTTCCGACGCCCTGCGCCAAATCACGGAAATCAACACGGGCATTCTGCTCTTGCCCCGGCGCGTACTGGGCGCATGGCTCGCCGACTTGAACAACGACAACGCTCAAGGCGAGTACTACCTTACCGACCTGGCGGCGCGCGCCGCCGCCGACGGCATAAGCATAACCGCCGCGCAGCCCGCCGCCGCCTGGGAAGTGGAGGGAGTAAACGACAAGCGGCAACTGGCCGCGCTGGAGCGCGTCTGTCAATGCCGTCTGGCGGAAGCCCTGATGTTGCGGGGCGCGCGTCTCGCCGACCCGGCGCGCATCGACATTCGCGGGCGGCTCGTCTGCGGGCGGGATGTCAGCATCGACGTGGGTTGCGTTTTCAGCGGCGAGGTGCGTCTGGAAGACGGCGTGGAGATAGGCCCCTACTGCGTCATCCGCGACGCCCATATCGAGGCGGACGCGCGACTGGCGGCGTTTACCCACGTCGATGGCGTCCGCATTGGCGCGGACAGCGTGGTCGGCCCTTACGCCCGCCTGCGTCCGGGCACGGAACTGGCGGCAGGCGCGCGCGTCGGCAATTTCGTGGAAATCAAGAACAGCCGCCTGGGCGAGAATTCCAAAGCCAACCACCTGGCCTACCTCGGCGACGCGGATATTGGCGCGCGCGTGAACATCGGCGCGGGCGTCATTACCTGCAATTATGATGGCGTCAATAAATACGAAACCGTTATCGAAGAAGACGCCTTCATCGGATCGGACAGCCAACTGGTCGCGCCCGTGCGCGTGGGCAAGGGCGCGACCATCGGCGCGGGCACCACGCTTACCCGCGACGCGCCCGCCAATGCGCTTGCCGTATCGCGCGCCCGCCAGAACATCATCACGAACTGGAAGCGATCCGTGAAAAAAACCGCCGAATGAGTTTTGGCCGGACGGACATTGGCAATCTGCCCCAAACCGCCTCCCGCGCTTCGGTTCCCGGGCTTCATTGCCGCGTTTGCCGCTCCTGAATTCGAGGCCTGGGTTCCTTGTCCTCCAGCGGATCGCCCGCGCCAATACCGGGAAGCGCCATTTTTGGGAAGACTTCCGGAAAAGGGACGGCATGGATGCCGTCCTGGTTCGACGGGATAGAATAGGGCTTTCCGAATTGGATGTTCCCATGAAAAAGATTCTTGCCCTTTCCCTGTTGGCGCTGGGCATATCGACGTCCGCGCGGGCGCAGGTACAGACGCAGGCGGTCATGCCGCGCGTGGAGTTGTCGATTGGCCTGTATCGCATTCTGGCCGAGGTGGCGGCAACGCCGGCGCGGCGCGGCGCGGGATTGATGGGACGGCGCGGCATGGCCGGACATGAAGGCATGTTGTTCGTTTTTCCCCAGTCCGATCGGCATTGCATGTGGATGAAAAACACCTTCATTCCGCTGTCCGTGGCGTTTCTGGATGCAAAAGGACGGATCATCAACATTCGCGACATGCGGCCGCAAAGCGAAGACAACCATTGCGCGGACGCGCCCGCCCGCTTCGCGCTGGAAATGAACCGGGGCTGGTTTGCCGAAAAAGGCATTGCCGCGGGCGCGCAAGTGCAGGGACTGGACGCGGGCGGCGCCCGATGAGCCGCGCGCTGTCGCGCTGGCGTTCACACGTCGGCAAGGAGGCGGGCGCGTTGTGTTCCCTCTTGCGGGAACGCGGCTCGCTCACCTTGCGCCTGCGCGCCGCCGCTGAATTTTCCGTGCGCCGCCTGCATCAGCGCGCCGCGCCGGTTTTGCGCGACGAGGCGGCGCGTCTGAAGGCGCGCGCCGGGGAAATGGTCTGGACGCGGGAAGTATTGTTGTGCTGCGACGGACAGGCGGTTGTTTTCGCGCGCAGCGCCATGCTCCGCCATCCGCGCCATCCATTTGATCTCGATTTCGCGGCGTTGCAAAACCGCGCCCTGGGCGCGGCGCTGTTTGCCGATCCGTGCGTCCTGCGCAGCCCGCTGGAGTTTTGCCGTCTGGATACTCGCGCGCCGCTCTATCGTCGCGCCGCGCAATCGCTGCCCGATGCCGTCCTGCCTCCCCGCCTCTGGGCAAGGCGTTCCTGCTTCGGCCCCAAGGCAAAAGGCGTGCTGGTGACGGAAGTTTTTCTGCCCGCCGTGTTACATTTTCAAAAGATTTTGACCGCGCATCGCTGTTAGCACTCTCCCGCAACGAGTGCTAAAATAAGCGCAATTTTGCAGCGGACGACGCAAGCCGCGCCGCATTGCGCGACGATGGCCAGCGGCGGATTTCGTCAAGGAGGAAACACGTAATGACTCATGCTTTGGCTTTGCCCATGCCTTTGGCGGCGGGCAATATTGATGCTTACATTCAGGCGGCGCAGCGCGCTCCCTTGTTGTCGGAGGAAGAAGAATTTCGCCTGGCGCGCCAGTTTCATGAGACGGGCGATCTGGACGCGGCGCGGCAACTGGTGTTGTCGCACCTGCGTCTGGTCATTTCCGTGGCGCGCGGTTATCTGGGCTACGGCCTGCCGCACGCCGACCTGATTCAGGAGGGCAACATCGGCCTGATGAAGGCGGTCAAGCGTTTCGATCCGGCGCGCGGCGTGCGACTGGTATCGTTTGCCCTGCACTGGATCAAGGCCGAGATTCACGAATACATTTTGAAAAATTGGCGTCTGGTCAAGGTGGTCACGACCAAAGCGCAGCGCAAGCTGTTTTTCAATCTGCGGAGCCTGAAGAACAGCCTGACGCACGCGGCCAGCCTGTCTTCGGCGCAGACGGCGACGATTGCCGAAAAGCTGGGCGTCAAGCCGGAAGAAGTCCGCGAAATGGAAGGCCGCATGAGCGCGCGCGATCTGGCGCTGGAAGGACAAATGGACGACGGCGAGGAAAGCTTCGCGCCCATTGATTATCTGGCGGATTCGCACTACGAGCCAACCCGCGTGATCGAAGGCCGCGATTATACCCGCCTGCAAGAGGAGGGTCTGCAAGGCGCCCTGAAAGACCTGGACGCGCGCAGCCGCCGCATCATCGAAGCCCGTTGGCTGTCCGATGACGGCGAAGCCGCCACGTTGCACGAACTGGCGGCGGAATTTCAGGTGTCCGCTGAACGCATTCGCCAAATCGAAGTCAAGGCGCTGCAGAAAATGCGCGGCTTGCTGGGCGACGGCGCAAGGTAAGGGAACGAGCCGGAGCGCGTTCGCCCGGCATGGCGGGCGTGGCCGAGAGACGGTGGGGGAGCCGCCGGGGGTATTGGCTATACCCTCACGGCAACGGCCTTGACCGTGCCGTGCGTAGTGGTGAAGCTCCGAAGGACGCTGCCGCCGACTTCAAAAAGCAACGTAACCAGATCACGCTCGGAGTACAGACAGACGGCATCGTGAATGTTGTAGCACTTGGCAAGCGCGGGCGTCAGCTTGCAGAAACGTCGTTCGACGGGCGCGCCGGCGGCGGCGTAATTTTCACCCAGCGCCGAATGCAGTCCATAGGCGGAAAGGAACAGTTTGCCGCCGATGCGCAGGGATTTGAGAATGACGCGCAAGGTTTGGCGCGCCTCGGCATAGGGCAGACAGGAAATGCCGTGATGACAGAAAGCAAGGTCGATCGGGCCGGGCGGCAAATCTTCCGGCAAGGTTTTTATGGGCGTGAAACGAACTTCGCCGCTCACGCCAGCGGTACGCGCCCGGTTTTTCACCGGGCCGGAAAATTCAGGCGCGTCGGCGGCCAACACGGTCGCGCCCAGTTCCGCCATGTTGACCGAAAGCAGTCCTTCGCCGCAACGCAAATCCAGCGCACAGGTCGGCATGCTGCTGCGCGCCCGCAGGATAATCTCCCGTAAGATCAGTTGTTCCAGTTCATCGGTAACCTGCGGCATGGAATTGCAATGAGCGTTCATCGGTTTCTTTCTTTCATTTTCTGGAGCGGCAATGACAATGTGTAATTTTCGCATTATGGAAAGCCGGTCTTCAAGCTACACTTACACTTTCTGTATTCACGAGCGCGTACGCCATGCTTGTTACCTTTACTTCCAGTGAATCCGGCGCGATGTTGATGTACGCCCGGGACGCCCGCCCTTTTCTCAAGGCGATGGGCAAGAACTGCTCCGCCCGGGGCGTCATCACCCAGGCGGAAATGCCCGCCGCCATCATGCACATTGAACGCTATCTCCGAACATTGCCCGCGCCGCGCCCCGAACCAGTAACGGACGACATGGACGCGGAAGCGGGGAAACCGCCCGTGCCGCGCGTCAGCGCCGCCCAGCGCGCCTGGCCCTTGCTGGACATGCTGGCGCGCACGGCCAAAAGCAAAAAGGAAAGTCACATTCTGTGGGAGGCGTCCGCCGACTTTGCCGAAGAGGACGATGCGCGCGACGCCGCATGAACCTGTCGCGCCCGGCAGCGTTGCCCTGGTGGGCGCGGGGCCGGGCGATCCGGAACTCTTGACGCTCAAGGCGCTGCGCTGCATCCAGGCCGCCGAGACGTTGCTCTACGACCATCTGCTCAGCCCGCAGGTCATCGCGTTGGCGCCGGAGCGCGCCGAGCGGATCAACGTGGGCAAAGCCCGCGCGCGCCATACGTTGCCGCAGGATGAAATCTGCCGCCTGCTTTGCCAACATGCGCGGGCAGGCAGGCGCGTCGTGCGTCTGAAAGGCGGCGACCCGCTGATTTTTGGGCGCGGCGGCGAGGAAATGGAGGCGCTGCGCGCGGCGGGCATTCCCTTTGTCGTGGTGCCCGGCATTACCGCCGCGTTGGGCGCGAGCGCGGCGTTTCATCTGCCATTGACGCATCGTGAATGCGCGTCGCGCTGTGTGCTCATCAGCGGGCACAGAAAAGCGCGGGATGCCGCCGCGAACGTCGAAGCGGAAGAAGATTGGGCAAGTCTGGCGCGTCCCGGCCAGACCCTGGTGTTTTACATGGGCATTTACCGGCTGGAACATATCCGCGCCGCGCTCATCGCCCACGGTTTGCCCGCGCATACGCCCGCCGCGCTGATTTACAAGGCCACGCTGCCAGAGAGCCGTCTGTGGCGCTGCACGCTGGCAACCCTCTCCGAATGCGCGCGCGCCGAGAATATCCAGCCGCCCGCGCTGATCATCATCGGCCAGACGGCGGCGCGCATCCCCGGCTGATTTATACTGTGGCCTTTTGCCGGAGACGCTCATGTCCGCCTTGCCTCATGAAAAACCCATGCCGATCGCCGCGCAAAAAATCGCCGCCTTGCTCAATCGCGCCAGGCGCATCCTGTTCATCACCGGCGCGGGCATTTCCGCGGATTCCGGCCTGCCGACCTACCGGGGACTGGGCGGCCTGTATGAAAATGACCTGACGGCGGAAGGCATTCCCATCGAGGAAGCCCTCTCCGGCGAAATGCTGCGGCAGCGACCGGAAATTCCCTGGAAATACATGGCGCAGATTGAGGAAAACTGCCGCCACGCCGGCCCCAACGCCGCGCATACGCTGATAGCGCAATGGGAGCGCGAACTTCCCTATGTCATGGTGTTGACCCAGAATATTGACGGCCTGCATCGCGCGGCGGGCAGTCGGAACGTGGTGGAAATTCACGGCGATCTGCATCGTCTGCGTTGCGCGCATTGCGGTTTGCGCGATACGGCGCAGGACTTTGCCGGACGTTCCCTGCCGCCCGTCTGTCCGCGTTGCGGGCAGGCGATGCGTCCAGAAGTCGTGCTGTTCGGCGAGATGCTGCCGGAAGCGGAACTGGGGCGCTTGCTGACGGCGCTGGATACCGGCTTCGATCTGGTGTTCTCCATCGGCACAACCAGCGTTTTTCCCTACATCGCGCAGCCCGTGCTTCAGGCGGCGCAGGCTGGCGTTCCCACGGTGGAAATCAATCCGCGCCCCACTTATCTGAGCGCCCGCGTTGCCTACCAACTGCCCGTGGGCGCGGCGGCGGCGCTCACGGCAATCGAGGAGGCCAGGCGGCAGATGAAAAGCGCGTAAATCAATCCTTTTTCGCCGCCAACAGTTGCCGAACGCTGTCGGCCACCTCGTCCGGCGTGGCGGTGTGGTCGATTTCCAGGCGCAGACGGCCTGTCGTATCGTAGACATACGTGCCGACGCCATGATCGACGCTGTAGTGTTCCGGCGTTTGCCCCGGCGTAACCTGATAAAACACGTGAAAGGCGCGCGCCAGTTCTGGCGTTTTTTCCGGGCTGACGTAAAGCCCCAGAAAGTTCGGGTTGAACGCGGCCGTATAGTCGCGCAGTATTTCCGGCTTGTCGCGCGCCGGATCCAGCGTGACGAACAGCACCTGCACCTGCTCGGCCTGCGGCCCCAGAATTTCCATGACTTGCGAAAAACGGTACAGGGCGCTGGGACAGGCGTCCGGGCAATGGGTATAGCCGAAGAAGACCAGCGCGACCTTGCCGCGCCAGTCCGCCAGCGTGCGCGTCTGTCCCAGATGATCCGTCATCGCGTAGCCCTCGCCATAGCGCGCCTGCATTTCCTTGGCGTGAGACGGCACGGCAACGGGTGCCGCGTTGGGTTCCGCCGCGTCCTCCGCCGTGTCGCAGGCCGCAAGGAGCGCCAGAAAACCGATGGCAAGGACTCTTTTCATTTTCAATGCGTTGCCTTGTCGCGCGGCGTGTGCGGCGGGTTCGGCGCAAGCGCGTTCAGGGCGCGGATTTCCGCATCCACCGTTACTTCCTGGCGCTGCCGCGCCGCATTCTCCAATACCAGCGTCAGCGTCGTCCGCTGGCCTGCGTTTGCTGGCGCCCTGAGGGACAGCAGCATGATGTGAAAGCCGCCCGGCTTGAGTTCCGTCACTTGGTCGGCGGGCAAATCCAGCCAGGGAATGGCGCGCATCCGCATGACGCCATCGTCATCGACCCGCATCACGTGAATTTCCGCCGCCGCCGCCAGCGGCGAACGCACACCGACCAACCGGAGCGGCTCCGCGCTCCGCAAGGTCAGGAAAGCGCCCGTTGCCTGCTGTCCGCGCGCCGTTGCCCGCACCCACGCGTCCGTCGCGTATAGCGGCGGCGTTTGCGCCCAGCCCGTTTGCAAAAAAAGAAAGAGCAGCAAAAGAGAAAAAGCGCGCATGAACAGAACCCCGAAAAAGTTCCCGAATCTGGCGCTCTTCACTGGCTGGAGAGAGCGCAAAACAGCGCGGGAAGCGCGCAGAGTATAACAAATTTCAACGAGCGGCATGATTCGGGACGGACGAACACCAGGGCAATCGCATGAATACATTTGTCATCGCGCCTGGTTGTTTGCCGGGTTACCGTACGAGCGAAACACCTCCAGAAAGAGAGGTTGGCGGCCTTCAGACCCGCCCTTGCCGTCAGTTCCATCGCTGCAAACCTCTTTTGACTCTCCCTTGCCAGAAGCTTTTCCTCCCTGCCGCGGTCACTTCCATTGCGTATGGCATTCATGCGATTGCCCTGGGACGAACACCAGGGCAATCGCGCCGATATTCCACGCTGTCGGCCACGACGTTGCGCGCCTGGATATGTGGATGAATCATAAACCACTAATAATGATGCAGCTTCCAACGGGACAAGAACAAAAATAGCAATGAACAGGGCAACGCCCGGATGGACACCCGAGGGGTTGGCGGCGGCAAGGGGCGGCGGCATTCATGCGCCGCCAGGCTCCAGCGCCAGTTCGCCCATGAGTTGTGTCCAAGGATCATAATCGGGCTGTGTCACGTACAGGGCGACCACGACCAGCAAAAAAACCGCGATGCCAAGAGACAGCTTGCCGCAGCCACCCACGTTCGCGGATTCAAGAGCCTCGGAGTTTTGGCTCATCGCCGGGCAACGTCGGGTTTCATTTTGTGTTCAGGTCATGTTTCCGATTCTGGATTCTGCCCGGCAATCATTCCTTGAGCATCACTGCTGGCGATTCCATGAAAGGCGGCTCCAAGGACCACAACAACCACCACGGCGATTTCCCGCTCGCCTCGTAATGTTTTCCGTTGTAACGAAGGATCACGCGCTCCACGCGCTTTTTGGCGGAACCGGTGGGTTCTTCGTTCGATCCGGGAGAAATGCTTGCCGTGACCCGCAAGTCGTAAAAGCCGTTCGTGCGGGTATTCTCGATACCGACGGCAAGGACGGCTTCTTCCCATATGACGTTAGGCACCTGCCCGCTGAGGCATCCCTGAATCGCTCGCTGGTGATACATGTACAGGTCCAGCACCTGACGCAATGACTTTCCTTGCGGGAACAGCAGGATGAGCGTGTCGCCGAACCTCGCATCCGGGCAACTCGCGCCTGTTGCGGAACTCTGAAAGCGCAGCCCAAAGGCCCTGACGTTCCCGGCAAGCTGGTATCTCGCCGTATCGAGTTTCAGGCTGTACTCTCCGATTTCCGTCAGGGCGTCTTCTTCAATCTTCCATTGCTTGCTGCTGATGACACGCTTCCGTTCCCTGTCGATGATCGCGACGACGATGTTCTTCTCATTTTCGACGCCTTCATCGTAGGCCAGCGCGGCCAGGGTGTATTCCGGCGCATAGGGCCAGATCCTGCAGGCTTGTGAAACGATGAAGCGCCTGTCTTCTTGCGCACGCCCGGCGAAGTTTTCGATGTGCAGGTCGCGCTCTATCGTGGCGTGGATGTCGTCCGCGCACACCTGTTCATCAGGCGCCGCCAACGCGTTGGCCGCAAAAACCAGCATTGACGCGGCAATCAGCCCGATCCTCTGAAGCATTTTCAATTCTCCCTGAACAGGAAACAGGTTTGGGCCGACCCAGCCCGCCAGCCCGCTTTCAATACTAGGCCGATCAGTCTCGACGCGCTTTCCGCCACGCCGCGATGCGCAAACGCAGCAAGCGCAGCCCGGCTGTAGGGCGAATTCGGCGCCGCCGTAATCCGCCGACTCAACCCATGCCGAAGTCAAAAGGTTGAAGCAGAAATTCCGACTGCGCTTCACAAGGCCGAAAATCCGGCAGTAATAACAGAAGCCTGCGCATTATCGGCATCAACCAGTACCGCCGATGGAACCGGCATGGTTGTCGGCAAGATCAAATGACATAACGAATTCCTTTCCGGATCGGGGAGTCAGGCGGATGTCCGCAGCTTTTCCATTTGCACCTTCAGTTTCGCCAAGGTCGCCTCCGCCGCCGCAAGCCGCTCCTTTTCCTGGGCGACGATGTTTTCCGGGGCACGGGCAATAAAACTTTCGTTTTCGAGTTTCGCCCTGGCCTGCGCCGCCTGTTTTTCCTGCTTTTCGATCTCTTTCGCCAGCCGCGCGGCTTCGGCTGCGAGGTCGATGTCCACGACCAGCATCAACCGGGTTTCGCCAACGATGGCGACAGGCGCGAGGGCATCGGCGGGAAGGTCTTCGGCATAGCGGATGTCAGAGAGCTTGGCGAGCGTGCGCAAAATGGGCGCAAAGGCGCGGATTTTCCCGATTTCGTCGGCCCTGCCCGCAACAACCAGCGGCGTTCGCGCCGCCGGGGAAACGCCCATTTCGCCGCGCAGGTTGCGGCAGGCGGACACATACGTTTTGAGGGCTTCCATCTGCGCTTCGGCGGCTTCGTCGATCTTGCCGGAATCGGCTTCCGGCCAGGGCGCGAGCATGATGGTTTCCTGTGTCCTGCGTCCGGCCAGCGGCGCGACACGCTGCCAGAGTTCTTCGGTGATGAAGGGAATGAGCGGGTGTGCAAGCCGCAGCACGGTTTCCAGCGTGCGGATGAGCGTCACGCGGGTTGCGTTCGCGCCACCGTCATCCGCAACATGACCATCCGCGAGGCTGTCGCCATCCATGAGGCATTTGGCGGTCTCCAGATACCAGTCGCAGAATTCGTCCCAGATGAAGTGATAGAGCGCCTGCGCCAGAAGGTCGAAGCGGTAGTCGGCAAAGTGCCGCGTGACCTCGGCGGCCAGTTTTTGCAGGCGGCTTTCGATCCAGCAGTCGGCAAAGCTGCGCGCGACACCTTCTTCCGCCGTCAGGTCATGGCCTTCCACGTTCATCAGCGCAAAACGGGTGGCGTTCCAGAGCTTGTTGCAGAAATTGCGGTAGCCCTCGCAGCGGTTGAGATCGAATTTGATGTCGCGGCCCGGCGCGGCAAGCGAGGCGAAGGTGAAGCGCAGCGCGTCCGTGCCATAGGCGGAAATGCCTTCGGGGAAATCCTTCCGGGTGCGTTTTTCGATCCTGGGTGCGTCCTTGGGATTCATCAGGCCCGTGGTGCGCTTCCTGACGAGATCGTCAAGGTCGATGCCGTCTATCAGGTCGATGGGGTCGAGCACGTTACCCTTGGATTTGCTCATTTTCTGGCCTTCCGCTTCGCGGATGAGGCCGTGGACGTAAACGTGCCGGAAGGGAATCCTGCCGGTGATGTGCCTGGTCATCATCACCATGCGTGCGACCCAGAAAAAGATGATGTCGAAGCCCGTGACCAGCACCGTGGAAGGCAGGTACAAATCCAGCGCGGGATTGGATTCACGCGGGTATTCCGGCGTCCAGTCGAGCGTGGAGAAAGGCCACAGCGCCGAGGAATACCAGGTGTCGAGTACGTCGGGGTCGCGGACGAGCGCGCCGCTGTAGCCCGAGGCGGCAGCTTCCCGGCGGGCTTCCGCTTCGTCATGAGCGACAAAGATTTCGCCGTTTTCGCCGTACCACGCCGGAATCTGATGCCCCCACCACAGTTGCCGGGATATGCACCAATCCTGAATGTTGTTGAGCCACTGGTTGTAGGTGTTGACCCAGTTTTCCGGATAGAAACGAATCTCG
>JAITJU010000136.1 GCA_031278735.1 Zoogloeaceae bacterium | reverse complement strand
CGCTGGAAGCCAGCTCCATCGGCATCGAGGAAGTACGCTTGAATGGCGCCAGGGTGGATACCGCCATTTTTACCAATTTCACCCGTGATCATCTCGACTATCACGGCTCGATGTCCGCCTATGCCCGCGCCAAGGAAAAACTTTTTCTTTGGCCGCAGTTGCGCCTGGCGGTCGTCAATCTGGACGATAAAGAGGGGCGGCGTCTGGCGCGGACGACGACAGCCGAGCGCGTCATTGGCTACAGTCTTTGTCCCGAACGTGTCGACGCGGCCATGCGCCGCATGAAGCGCGCGCCGGAGTGCATTTTTGCCCGGAATTTGCGCGCTGTGGCGGATGGCCAGGTTTTTACGCTTTCCACGCCTTGGGGCAATGCCCAGATCGAGACAGGTGTGCTGGGCGTCTACAACATTGCCAATCTGCTGGCGGTGGCGGCGACGCTGCTGGAAGCGGGGCTTTCCATGCGCGAGACGGCGGCGCGGCTGGAGCGGCTCACGCCGCCGCCTGGCCGGATGCAGCGCTATGGCGGCGTGAGCGAAGAATCCGACGACACGTTGCCGCTGGTGCTGGTCGATTATGCCCACACGCCCGACGCGCTGGAAAGCGCGCTGGCCGCTTTGCGGACGCTGGCCGAAACGCGCGGCGGACGGCTGATTTGCGTGTTTGGCTGCGGCGGCGATCGGGATCGCGGCAAGCGCCCCTTGATGGGGAAAATTGCGGCCGCTGGCGCGGACAGGCTGTGGATTACCAGCGACAACCCGCGTCACGAAAACCCTTTCATCATCATCGACGATATTCGTCAGGGCATTTCACGCGATGCGTGGGTCGAAATAGAGGTGGATCGGGGCGATGCCATTCGCGGCGCCATCCTGTCATCGGCGGCGACGGATGTGATTCTGCTGGCGGGCAAGGGACATGAAGCCCATCAGGAAATCGCCGGCGTACAGTATCCGTTTCACGATGGCGAGGTTGCCAGTGCGGCGTTGGCGTCCTGGCGGCAGGCCGTTGCGGCGCGGGGGGAGGGCGGAGCATGATGCGTTGGTCATTGGTGCGCGTCATCAAGGCGGTTTCGGGGCGTCTGGCGGCGGGCGGCGGCAACGTGGAACTTGTTGGCGTGGCGACGGATACCCGTCAGGTGTGCGCGCATCGTCTGTTCATCGCCTTGCAGGGCGAGCGTTTCGACGCGCACGATTATCTGGAAGAAGCGGTTGCCCAGGGCGCGGCGGCGTTGCTGACGCATAACGTGGACAAATTGCCGCGCGGCGTTCCCGTCATTCAGGTGAAGGATACCCGGCAGGCGCTGGGCGAACTGGCTGCGGCGTGGCGGCGCGAATTCACGCTGCCGCTCGTTGCCGTGACCGGTTCCAACGGCAAGACCACGACGCGCGAAATGATTGCCAGCATCCTGAAAACAGCCTGGGGAGAAGACGCTGTCCTGACGCCGCAAGGAAATTTCAACAATGATATTGGCGTTCCGCTCACCTTGTTGCGCTTGGGGGCGGAACACAAGGCGGCGGCGTTGGAAATGGGCATGAACCATCCCGGCGAGATTGCCTATCTCACGCGCATCGTCCGCCCCACGGCGGCGCTGGTCACCAATGCCCAGCGCGCTCATCTGGAAAGCCTGGGCGACGTGGACGCCGTGGCCATGGAAAAAGCGAGCATTTATGACACGCTGGAAGGCGTCGCCATCATCAATAACGATGACCCTCACGCCGCGCTCTGGCTGCAAAAGAACGCCCGCCGCGCGCGCCTGACCTTTGCGCTCGACCATCCTGCCGACGTGCGCGGCGAAGTTCATTCGCGCGGATTGAACACCCGGCTCACCCTCACGACCGCTCAGGGCGCGCGCGACTTTGAATTGCGCATTCCCGGTCGTCACAACGCCGCGAACGCTTGCGCGGCGGCGGCGGCGGGGTTGGCCATGGGCGTGGATCTGGATACGCTGGTCGAAGGCTTGCGCCGCTTTTCCGGCGTGACGGGGCGCTTGCAGCAAAAAGCCGGTCCCTGGGGCGCGGTCATCATCGACGATACCTACAACGCCAATCCAGATTCCGTGCGCGCGGGCATCGACGTGTTGACGAGCGTGGTCGGGCGGCAGTTTCTGATATTGGGCGACATGGGCGAGGTGGGCGAATCCAGCGCCCAGTATCACGATGAAATCGGCGGCTACGCCAAGAGCATGGGCGTGGATCGGCTGTATGCGCTGGGCGAGGCTAGTGTGCAGGCGGCGCGTAATTTTGGCGAGGGCGCGCACGTTTTCAAAACGCCGGAAGCGCTCGTCAAGGCGTTGCTGGGCGAGTTGAAAGGGTATGCCAAGGACGGGAATTCCGGCGCGATCACCTTGCTGGTCAAGGGATCGCGCTTCATGCGCATGGAGCGGGTCGTGGCGTTGCTGCTGGACGCGGCGCAAACGGACAAGGGGGCGAATTGATGCTGCTTTTGCTTTCTCAATGGCTTGCCCAGGAAGTTCGGGCTTTTTCCGTCTTCAATTACATTACCCTGCGCACCGTGCTGGCGGCGATGACGGCGATGTTCTTTTCGCTGGCACTGGGACCCAGGGTCATCCGCTGGCTGGCGGCGAAAAAAATCGGGCAGGCGATACGCAGCTGCGGACCGGAGACGCACCTGGCCAAGTCCGGCACGCCAACCATGGGCGGCGTGCTGATTCTGCTTGCCATCACCTTGACCACACTGCTGTGGGGCAGCCTTTCCAATCACTACGTATGGACGGTGCTTGTCGTTACACTGGGCTTCGGCGTCATCGGATTATATGACGACTGGAAAAAAGTGATATATCGCGATCCGGAAGGTCTGGCAAGCCGCTGGAAATTTTTCTGGCAATCCGTTCTGGGGCTGGGCGCGGCCTTGTTTCTCGCCTTTTCCAGCAGCAACCCGATGCAGACCGATCTGATCGTGCCTTTCTTCAAAACCGTCGCCTATCCGCTGGGCATCTGGGGTTTCGTGACGCTGACCTATTTCGTCATCGTCGGCACTTCCAACGCCATCAACCTGACGGATGGCTTGGACGGCCTTGCCATCATGCCGACGGTGATGATCGCCGCCGCGTTTGCCGTGTTTGCCTATGTGGCGGGCAATGCCCGCTATTCCGACTATCTGTTGCTGCCCTATGTGCCCGGCGCGGGCGAGCTGTGCATCCTCTTGGGCGCGATCGCGGGCGCCGGACTGGGATTCTTGTGGTTCAACGCCTATCCGGCGGAAGTCTTCATGGGCGACGTGGGGGCGCTTGCGCTGGGCGCGGCCCTGGGCTGCGTGGCCGTGATCGTGCGCCAGGAAATCGTGCTCTTCATCATGGGCGGAGTGTTCGTGGTGGAAACCCTGTCGGTCATGATTCAGGTCGGCTGGTTCAAATACACCTTGCGGCGATACGGCACGGGTCAGCGCATTTTTCTCATGGCGCCGCTGCATCATCATTTTGAACAAAGCGGCTGGAAGGAAACGCAGGTGGTGGTGCGCTTCTGGATCATCACCATTCTGCTGGTGCTGTTTGGCCTTTCCACCCTGAAACTGCGCTGAGGCGACATGGAACTTTCCGGCAAGCGTTTTCTGGTGGCGGGACTGGGCGAGTCCGGGCTGGCGATGGCGAAATGGCTCCATCGCCAGGG
>JAITJU010000310.1 GCA_031278735.1 Zoogloeaceae bacterium | reverse complement strand
GGTCAGGCGCTGGTCTTATGGTATCGGAGATACGAGGATTTCAACAACCTCACGCTGGCGTTCTACCCTCGTTCGAGCAGCGCCCAGTTGCTGACCGGAACGTCCGACCTCGTGGGCGCGGGCTGGACGCACGTCGCCTTGACGCGGCAGGCCGACGTTTGGCGCATCTGGGTAAACGGCGTCAAGGAAGCCGAGGCGACGTTCGCCTTCGACATCACCGTATCGAATTACCGCTGGTACGTCGGCGGCACGCCGCTGGGCTACGGTCAGTATCCGTGGACGGGGCAGATGGACGAAGTGCGCATTTCGCTTGGCCTTGCGCGCTACAGCCAGAATTTCACGCCGCCGGACAAGCCGTTTTCGTTGAAACCATTGGCGCAGGGCGAATTCTTGCAGGAACTCTCGCCGACGCTGCACGCGCCCATTCTCTATATCGACGGTTTCGGACGCTGGGCGGCCACGCCCGGCAACCAGACCGCGCCGCCCGCGATGTACAACGCCGTGTCGGAAAGCGGCATCGGATCCTTCGTCGCCGTGCCGGACGGGCAGTATCTGACCTATTGGCTTTGCTTCACCACCTGCAAGCGGTACCCGGTGAAGTGGATCATGGGGCGACGCGCGCACGCCTACGTCGAACTGGCGCAGGAAGAGAACTTCAAGCGCCTGGGGCTGCCGACGCCGGAAATCGTCGCCGCCTACCGCGTCGTCTTTCGCGCCGATGCGACGGCGCCGGACGCGCTCGTCGTCGTGGAAGCCAAGCGCATCGGGCGCGCTTCCCAAATCGACGACTACGCCCTCACCGGCCAGCCGGAGCGCACGGCGGGCGACGACTGGTCGCTCTATTCCCTGCGGCGCACGATGTGGCCGGAACAGGTGCATACCGACGCCACGGGGGTATGGGTGAAGCTGGGCGGCGACATCACGGGGTTTGAAGAAGCCTACCCCCTCGACCTTTTCCCCTCGCTTGCCAACGTCACGGCGGGCGACGTGGTGGTCACGCCCAACAACATGACGGCGGCGAACGCGCCCCTTCCCTACGTCGTTACGCAGAGCAGCACGGTTTCCGCGAGCACGTATCCCGGCTGGAAGGTCTTCGACGGCGGCACGGGGCAATGGCGCAGCAACACGAGCACGTTTTCCGTCGCGAGCGGCGGCGACGAGTGGGTGCAAATCGACCTGGGCGCGGCCTACGGCATCGGCTATCTGCGTTTCGAGACGCCGGACGAGGCGCACGCGCCGTTGCGCTTCCAACTCTGGGGGTCGAACAATGACGCCGCCGTGCCGACGTGGTACGACGGCGCGACGCTCCTGGCCGAAGTCGACAGCGTCTATCAACTGGAATCGCTGGGAACGAGAATCTACGGCCTTGCCATCAGCAACGGCAGCCCCTTCCGCTTCTTTCGCTTCCGCGTGCAGTCCTTGCGCACGAACACCTCGACGCAGTGCTATCTCGCGGAAATCAAGCTCCTGGCGGCGGGGTTGTCGCTCAAGAACACCGAGGACGCGATTGGTTCCTTTCAATTCATGAAAGTGGCGGAGGCGGCATGATCAGAGGACAGAAGACGGAAGACAGAAGACAGAAGACAGAAGACAGAAGACAGAAGACAGAGGACAGAGGACAGAGGACAGAGGACAGAGGACAGAATAGTTACCGGGCGCTTTCGCGCCCGCAAGAATTACTGTCTTCCGTCTTCCGTCTTCTGTCTTCTGTCCGCCTGGCGCGATGCGGTGTCGTGAAGCGCAGTTCTTTTTTCAGGGCGTCGGTCAGCACGGCGGATACGTTGATGCCGCTTTTCTTCGCCTGTTCGTCCAGCCAGGCGGGCAGGGAGACGTTGCGGCGCACGGAGAGATGGCGGCGTTTCAGGCGCTGCGCTTCCAGGTCGGCAATGACGAGCGTGGTCACGACGCTTTGGTAATCCGGCGCGTTGCGTTTCGCCCAGGCCTCGCCGTCGATGGCGGACAGCGGCGAGGCGTCCGGCAGGGATTCGCCGGAATCCTCCCGTTCCGCCGCCAGCGTTTCGATGAGATCGGCGGCCATTTCCAGCGCGTCCGGCAGGGATTCCCCTTGCGTCATGCGGTCGAAATCGGGCGAATACGCGAGAAAGGGAACGGCATCCGCCGTTTCCACGAGGATGACAGGATAGACAGTTTTCATGTTTTGCCTCTTCAGAGTTTGTGCCGCCGGATAATGCTTTTGGCAAGCAGTTCATTGATTTCGTTGTGGCGCGGGATCATCTCGGTTTCTTCGCCATTCGTGTATTTGTCATGCTTGCCGCCATGTTCCTTGAGGAACCAGCCTTTGGCTTCCAGCATTTTTATGAGATTTTTCCGCTTCATTCCGTTGTCTCCCTGTCGTTTCATTATACACAATAAAATACACAATGCAAGCCTTTTTTGACGACGCAGGCGTATCTCTCGGCAATCGCGCTCCTGGCGGCGGGGTTGTCGCTCAAGAGCACCGAGGACGCCATCGGTTCCTTTCAATTCATGAAAGTGGCGGAGGCGGCATGATCAGAGGACAGAAGACGGAAGACAGAAGACAGAAATTCTTGCGGGCGCTGTGCGCCCGGTAATTGATCTGTCCTCTGTCCTCTGTCCTCTGTCCTCTGTCTTCTGTCCGCCGCTACGCGCTCTGTAGCGCGGCTTTTTCAAGGACGCGGGCTGCCCACTTGTTCAGGCTCACTCCTTCTGTTTTCGCGGCGGACAGGGCGGCGCAATGCACTTCTGGCGGAACGCGCAGCATCAGTTTGCCGCTTGCGGGCTTCTCTGGCGGATGCCCCAGTTTCGCGCAATTTTCCAGATAACTCTCGATCGCGGCGGCGAAGGCGGCCTCGAATTCCGCCACGGTTGCGCCATGAAAGCCGATGACGTCACGCAAGCCTTGCACGCGCCCGATCAGGAGGTGGTCTTCGGAATCGTACTCGAACGTCGCGGTGTAGCCTTTGTAGTACAGGTAATTCATGTTTTTACGCCCATTTGATTTGCTGGAGAAAATCCCGCACCAGACGAACGCGATAACGCAAGGCTTCCTTTCCGGGATGCGGACGATGCACGTGAAACATCACGCCATCCTTGCGAAAGGAGACGGAAGACCCCGATCCTTCCGCCATTTCGCAGCCGATGGCCAGAAGCATCGCTTCAATGCGCGCCCATTCCAGCGCCCCGCTGATGGGGTCTGAAAAAACGGCATGAAGGGTTTTCTGGTGTTTCGCGTTCATGTTGTCATGGTATCAGATGATTGCAAAAACGCAAGCGTTTTATAGGAATTTGAGTATCTGACCATGAAATTCATCTCCTTCTTTCGCGTTCTCGCCCGGAAATTCCTGCCGGGTCGGACGAGCGTCAAGGCGCAATCCGACTATGACGCGGCGGGCAATGGAAGGCGGACGCTCGGCTGGCGCGTTTCGGCTTCCGGCCCCACGGCCGCGGCGGTCTCCGGCCTTGCGGCCTTGCGCAATCGTTCCCGCGCGGCGACGCGCAACAATCCCATCGCCGCGGCCGCCATCGACCGTCTGGTCTCGAACCTGATCGGCACGGGCATCACGCCGCGCCCGCGGGGAAAGGACGCTTCGCTGCGGGAAGCCCTGCAATTCCTCTGGGAGGACTGGACGGGGGAAGCCGACGCGGACGGCGTCACCGATTTTTACGGCTTGCAGGCGCTCGTCTGCCGGACGATGCTGGAAGCCGGGGAATGCTTCATCCGTCTGCGCCCGCGCCGTCCCTCGGATGGCCTGGCCGTGCCGCTGCAATTGCAGGCGCTGGAGCCGGAATTCGTCCCGTATGAGAAAAACGGGACGAACGGCGCGAACACGATTCGCGCAGGCATCGAATTCAACCCGATTGGGCGGCGCGTGGCCTACTGGATTCATCCCCGTCATCCGAATGACGACGCCGCCGGGCGCGGCGCGAATCTGCCGATTCGCGTTCCGGCGGATCAGGTGCTGCATGTCTTCGAGCCGCTCAGGCCGGGGCAGATTCGCGGCATTCCGGTACTGGCTCCGGCGCTCACGAAACTGAAATCGCTCGATGACTTCGATGACGCGGCGCTTTTTCGCCAGCAGGTGGCGAACCTGTTCGCGGGCTTCATCCGAAAGCCCGCGCCGGAGGAGCGCATCGACCCCATCACCGGCGGCCTGCCCGAATACGACCGGGACGGGTTCACGCCCATGACCGGGCTGGAACCCGGCACCATGCAGGAACTCTTGCCGGGCGAGGAAGTGGAATTTTCCGATCCGCCGGACGCGGGCAACGCCTACCCCGCCTTCATGCGCCAGCAGTTGCAGGCGGTAGCGGCCGGCGCGGG
Organism: Zoogloeaceae bacterium; assembly: GCA_031278735.1. Lineage (GTDB taxonomy): Bacteria > Pseudomonadota > Gammaproteobacteria > Burkholderiales > Rhodocyclaceae > Azovibrio. The sequence continues at coordinate 5,119 of JAITJU010000310.1, read as the reverse complement.
GATTCCCTACGAGATTCTGACCGGCGATTTGCGCGAGGTGAGCGACCGGGCGATCCGGGTGGTGCTGAATGAATTTCACCGGCGCATCGAAGAACGGCAATTCTCCTTTTTCATCCCGCAATTCTGCCGTCCGGTTCGCGCCGCCTGGCTGGATTCGGCGGTGCTTTCCGGAGCAATCGCGCTTCCGGATTACCATCGTCGCAGAGGCGAATATCTGCGCACGCGCTGGGCGCCGCAAGGCTGGGCGTACATCCATCCGGTGCAGGACGTGGAGGCGCAAGCGCTGCGCGTCAAGGCCGGATTCGCCAGCCGCTCGGAAGTGGTCTTGCGCGAAGGCTACGACGCGGAACTGATCGACGAGGAAAACGCCGCCGACCACGAACGCGAACGGCGCCTTGGCCTCGTCTATTCTGATCAGAAGACAGAAGACTGAGGACAGAGGACAGATCAGTTACCGGGCGCTTTCGCGCCCGCAAGAATTTCTGTCTTCTGTCCTCTGTCTTCCGTCCTCCGTCTTCTGAAGCGGCTAACGCAACCGCATGTCCAGGCGCTTGCCCAGGCTTTTCGCGGCGGCGTCCAGCGTTTCGAGGCGCGTCTGGTGATTCAGGCGAAAAATGCGCTCCACATTGGGCGGGGCGATATTGAGCCGCCGCGCCAGTTCCGCCTTTTTGACGCCTTGCGCGAGCATTTCGTTAAAGAGCAGCACCTTGGCCTCGGTCAGGGCGGAAAGCGCCACGGTCTTCTGCCCGCGTTTCTTCGCCGAAGGCAGGGGCACCGGGCGCTGTTCGTCAAGGAAGAACGCGATGCCGGATTCCAATCCGTCCAGGGCTTCACGCAAGGCTTCTTCTTCGGTATCGCCAACACCATGCACGAACGGAAAATCGGGAAAACCGACCAGAAAACCGCCGTGCTCCGTGTCGGGAATCAATTCAATCGGGTAGCGCAACATTGCGTTTTCTCCTATTTGACGCCCAGGTCTTTCTTGATGGCTTCCGCCAGGCCGGTCTTCATTTCCTTCGCGCCGTGATCGGGGAAGAAAGACACGCGACCGTTCAGCGTCACCTTGAAGTGAGAGCCTTTCGCCGCCGCGAAGGTTGCGCCAAGGGACTTCAGATAACGGCGGAATTCACTGTATTTCATGATTTTAATGTTATCAAAAAAGATAACGTTTGTCAAGTTTTTTTGGAGATTTTGCAGGATCCGCCCATGCCCGCCGCGAGGAAGGAAAGCACCAGGGTATTGAGCGACACGCCTTCCGCCCTGGCGCGCGCGTCGAAAAGGAGGCGGCGGCGATGAACGATTAGGCCGCCAGACGTTCGATTCCTTCGAGCGTTTGCCGCAGGGCTTCCCGGTGAATCTCGGCGTCATAATGCGTTTGCAGGTTGATCCAGCTTTGCGCGTCCGTGCCGAAGAACGCGGCAAGACGCAACGCGGTATCCACGCTGATGCCGCGCTTGCCATGCACGATTTCATTGATGCGGCGCGGCGGCACATGAATGGCTTTTGCCAATGCGTACTGCGTGATTCCATGCGGCTTGATCCAGTCTTCGAGAAGAATTTCTCCGGGATGAACGAGGGGAACGTCGCGGGTCATGATGTCTCCTTTAGTGGTAATCGACAATTTCAACCGCTGTCGCGTTGCCCGCGGCGAAGTGAAAACAGACGCGCCACTGGTCATTGATGCGGATGCTCCATTGTCCGGCGCGGTCGCCTTCGAGTTTTTCCAGACGGTTGCCCGGCGGCGCGCGCAGAAAATCAATATTTGTCGCGGCATGAAGCTGTTGCAGCTTCCGCATGGCAACGGACGCGATGGCATTGAATCGCGCCACGCGGCTGCCGTGAAACAGCTTTTCCGTATCGGAGCAATGAAAATTCGTAATCATGAACAGATATTAACGCTAAACGTTAATATCGTCCAATTTTTTTCAGGAGGTTTCCCATGAAGAAGTGGTACGAGATTCAAAACAGGGCGGGCGAATCGCCCGGCATCGAGGTGTCGATTTATGACGAAATCGGCATCTGGGGGGTTTCCGCCGCCGATTTCATCCGCGACTTGCGGGCCGTCGATGACGGCATGTCGCCCATTGTCGTGGCGATCAATTCGCCGGGCGGGAACGTCTTCGACGGCATTGCGCTCAATGCCTTTCTTTCCCGCCTGGGGGATCGTTGCGCGGCGAGGATAGACGGCATCGCCGCCTCTGCCGCCTCGGTGGTCGCCGTGGGCGCGTCCCGCGTGCAAATCGGCGAATCGGCGATGATGATGATTCATCAGCCCTGGCAAATCGCCGCCGGGAACGCCGAGGATTTCCGCAAGCTGGCGGACGATCTGGACAAGGTGGGCGACAGCGTGCGCGCCGCCTATCAGCGAAAGGCGCCCGGCATCGAGGACGAAGACCTTTCCGCGCTGCTCGACGACGAAACCTGGCTTTCCGCGAAAGAAGCCGTGGAACTGGGTCTGGCCGACGAGATCGTCGAACGGGCGAGCGTCAAGGCTTGCCGGGGCGCCTTCGGCCTTCTGGAACGCTACGGCAAATTGCCGCGAGCCCTGGCGGAACCGGAACCCGCCCCCGCCGAACCCGAACCGGAACCGCCCGAACCCGAACCGGAACCGGAACCGCCCAACCCCGGAGCGGACGAATCCGGCGCGGAACTGGCGGCCATCGCCGCGCAACTCGCTTCCGCCTGCGTCAAGGCGGGCGTCTCTCAACTTACGGAGCACATCATCATGAGCACGTCGAAAACGAAGGAAGCGGCGGATGCCGAGGTCGCGCGCATCGAGGCGATCGCCAGTCTCTGCGTCGCCGCGCGGCGCACGGAACTGGCCGCCCTGTACATCCAGTCGCGCCTTTCCGCCGAGGAGGCGCGCGCCCGGCTCTTTGACGAAATCGTGGCCAGAAATGACCAGGAAATCGACAACAAGACGCCGGAGAACCTCGGCAATGCGGCTGCGGCGAAGGTTTCCGCGAAGGACATCTACGCCAGACGCAAGACCACCAGCAGCAAAACCACCCGCAGTAAAACCACCAAGGCGAAAGGAGCCTAATCATGAATGACGAAATCTTGCAAGAAGGAAGCCATACGGCGGAATTCCTGCTTTCCGAAGGCAACGGGGAAATTTCCCGCGAAGAAGTCCTCATCAAATCCGGCGCGGTCTACTCCGCCGGGCAGGTGCTGGGCATCGTCACCGCCACCGGCAAGTATGCCGCCTATGACAACAGCGATTCCACGACCGGCCTTGGCGTGGCGGCGGGCGTTCTCTACGCGCCCGTCGACGCCGCCGACGCGGACCAGAAGGCGACGGTCATCGTCCGTCTGGCGGAAGTCGTGCAAAGCCTGCTCGTCGGGCTGGATGACGCGGCAAAAGCCGATCTTCTGCTTCGCAACATCATTGTTCGCTAACCGAAAGGAGTTTTTACCATGCCGACTTTAGACATTTTCAACGACGACGCCTTTTCCGTAACGGGATTGACGCTTGCCATCAACAACCCGCCGGAAGGCCAGATCATCCCCGCGCCTTCTCCCGTCACCTTCGACGAGGAAGGCATCAACACGCTTTCCGTCTTCATCGAGCGCGACGGCGACGCCCTGTCGCTCGTGCCCGCTTCCGAGCGCGGCTCCTCCAAGGACGTGACGATTGGCGCAAAACGCGACGTGGTGCCCTTCGAGGTCACGCATCTGGCGACCCGCGCCACGGTCTATGCCGACGAAGTGCAGAACGTGCGCGCCTTCGGCTCGGAATCGGAACTGGAAACCGTGCAGAACATCGTCAACAAGCGCCTCCTGAAAATGCGCGCCCGCATCGACGCGACGCTGCTTTTCCACCGCTTCGGCGCCATCACCGGCAAGATTTACGACGCCGACGGCACGACGGTGCTTCTCGACCTCTTCCAGCGGTTCAACATCACGCAGCAATCCATGTCCTATGATCTGGCGACGGCGACGACCAACATCCAGAAGAAAATCCGCGATTCCAAGCGGCTGGTCGAGGACGCGCTTTCGGGGTCGCAGCAGATTACCGGCTGGCGGGGCATTTGCGGACGCGGCTTCTACGACGCCTTCGTCGATCACGCGAAAGTCGCGGCGGCCTACGACCGCTGGAACGACGGCGCGTTCCTGCGCTCGACCAACCTCAACGGCTTCGAGTTTGGCGAAGTGCTCTGGACGCCGTATTACGGCAAGGTCGGCTCCACCCTCTTCCTCGACCCGGACACGGCCTACCTGATCCCGGAAGGCATTCCCGATCTCTTCATTTCGCGCTTTGCGCCCGCCGATTACATCGAGACCGTGAATACCCTGGGGCTGCCGTATTACGCCAAGCAGCGCGTGCTGGAATTCGACAAGGGCATTCAACTGGAAGCGCAGACGAATCCCCTCAACATCTGCACCCGCCCGCGCGTCATTCTGAAGTTGACGAAGGCGTAATCCATGGCGAATTTCCGCGATGTCCTGGCGCGCCGGATGGATGACATCGTTTTTTCCACCCTGCACGATGAAGTGACCCTGAACGGCAAGCCGACGCGCGGAATGTTTTCCGCGCCGTGGCTTTCCCCGGAACTGGGGCGCCTGAAAACCGGCCTCGTGGAACCCATGCTTGCCTTGCGGGACAAGGACGCGGTCGCGGCCTTGCGGGGCGATGTCGTGGTCTTCGAGGGCAAATCCTATGCCGTGGTGTCGGTGGAGCCGGATGGAACCGGCATCACGACCCTGGTTTTGCGACCGGAATGAAAGGAATCGGCATGACCTATACCGGAGCCGAACGCCGAAAAGAAAGCGCCGAATTCTGCGAGGACGTTGCGCGCAGAGCCTCCGAAATGACGCTGGAAAAAACCTTCGCCATCCTCGGCGTGGATATTCACGACCCGCAACAGGTGGCGGATTTTCAGGATTCGCTCCGTTACCTCGCGCGACTGAAAAAAATCAGCGACCACGGCATCCTGGCGCTGGTGGCGGCGCTCTCCGTCGGGCTGGTCGGGGTGATTTTCCTGGGCTTCATCACCAAGGTAAAAGGAGGCTGACATGGACGTTCGCGTTCACGAAGACTGGCGGCGCATCCTGACCCGCGCCTGGTCGATGCGCTTCACGGCGCTGGCCGGAGTGTTTTCCGGGCTGGTGGTGCTTG
>JAITJU010000170.1 GCA_031278735.1 Zoogloeaceae bacterium | reverse complement strand
CGAATTACTTGTCATCATCATCTTCCTTTCGAGGGGAAAAAATCTTCCGTTTTGACGAGGCAGCGGTTTTTTCACAACACCGGCGCAGCCGCAAACGCTATTGTCCTCTGTCTTCCGGGGCATTACACCGCCATCAGTTCGCTTTCCTTTTGCGCGAGCAGCTTGTCGATTTCGGCGATGTAGCGGTCGGTGAGTTTCTGGATGTCGTCCTGGGCGCGGCGTTCGTCGTCCTCGGAGATTTCCTTTTTCTTCACGCCGTCCTTCAGGTGCGCGTTGGCGTCCCGGCGCAGGTTCCGTATCGCCACGCGGGCGTTTTCGCCCTCGCTTTTCACCACCTTGGAAAGATCGCGGCGGCGCTCTTCCGAAAGAGGCGGCATGGGGACGCGGATCAGCTCGCCCTGCGCCGAAGGATTCAGCCCCAGGTCGGATTCGCGGATGGCTTTTTCCACCTTGGCGACCATCGGTTTTTCCCACACCTGCACACCGATGGTGCGGGCGTCGATCAGGGTGAGGTTGGCGACCTGTCCGATGGGCGTTTGCGCGCCATAATACTCCACTTCCACGTGCTCGAGAATGCCGGTGTGGGCGCGTCCGGTGCGAATCCTGGCGAGATCGTGCTGCAACGCCTCAATGGATTTTCGCATCTTCGCTTCGATGTTTTTTTTGAGTTCAGCGACGGTAATCATGACAACCTCGTTTCAAGTAACGGTGAGCAATTTTCAGCAATACACCAGTGTGCCCTCATTTTCGCCGCACACCACGCGCTTCAACGCGCCCGGCTTGAAAATGGAAAAAACGTTGATCGGCAGTTTCTGATCCCGGCAAAGCGCGAAGGCGGTGGCGTCCATCACCGCCAGACTGCGGGTGATAGCCTCGTTGAAGCTGATTTTCTCGAAGCGGGTAGCCTTCTTGTCCTTTTTGGGGTCGGCGCTGTAGATGCCGTCCACCTTGGTGGCCTTCAGCACGATTTCCGCGCCGATTTCCGCGCCGCGCAGCGCGGCGGCCGTGTCGGTGGTGAAAAAGGGATTGCCGGTGCCCGCGCCGAAAATGACCACCTTGCCCACTTCCAGATAGCGGATGGCCTTGCCCCGGACATAGGGTTCGACCACCTGCTCGATGTTCAGCGCCGATTGTACGCGGGCGGCCATCCCGGCCTGGCGCATGGCGTCGGAAAGCGCCATCGCGTTCATCACCGTCGCCAGCATGCCCATGTAGTCGGCAGTGGCGCGGTCCATGCCGGTGGCGGTGCCCGCCATGCCGCGAAAGATGTTGCCGCCGCCGATGACCACGCCCACTTCCACGCCCATATCCGTCACCGAGCGGATTTCCCTGACGATCCCGGACAAAGTGGACGGGTTGATGCCATAGGCGTCATCTCCCATCAGGGCCTCGCCGGAAAGTTTCAGGAGGATGCGCTTGTAGCGGGGAACGGTCATTGCGTCATCCGGCCTGCTTCTGGGCGGCGGCGGCCTGCGCGGCCACCTCGGCGGCGAAGTCGCTCGTCTTCTTCTCGATGCCCTCGCCGACCACGTAGAGGGCAAAGGCGGCAACGGAAGCGTTTTCCTGCTGCAACAACTGCGCGATGGTCTGTTTGTCATCCTTGACGAAGACCTGCCCCAGCAGCGTGACTTCCTTCAGGAATTTTTGCACCGCGCCCTCGGCGATTTTTTCCAGCATGGCTTCCGGCTTGCCCGCTTCCTTCGCCTTTTCAATGGCGATGCGACGCTCGGAATCGATCAGCGCGGCATCGATGCCGGACGCATCCAGCGATTTGGGGCGGGAAGCGGCGATATGCATGGCGACGTCCTTGCCCAAACGGTCGTCGCCGCCGATCAGGTCCAGCAGGACGCCGATCTTCGCGCCGCCGTGGATATAAAAATGCAGTCTGCCCCTGGCCTCGATCCGCTGGAAGCGGCGCAGGCTCATGTTTTCGCCAATCTTGCCGACCAGCGCGGCACGGGCGAATTCCACCGTGCCCTCGCCAAGAGGCAGAAGGGAAAGCGCCGCCACGTCAGCGGGCGCTTGCGTCGCCGCCAGCTCGGCGCTCTTCTTGACCAGCGCGAGGAATTCCTCGTTCTTCGCGACAAAATCGGTTTCGCAATTGACTTCCAGAATCGCGCCCAATTTGCCGTCCGCGGCAATGTGGATGCCAATCGCGCCTTCCGCCGTTACGCGAGCGGCGGCCTTGCTCGCCCTGTTGCCCAGTTTCACGCGCAGGATTTCCTCGGCCCTCGCCGGGTCGCCCGCCGCTTCCGTGAGCGCCTTCTTGCATTCCATCATGGGCGCGTCGGTTTTTTCGCGCAGTTCCTTCACCATGCTTGCGGTAATTTCCGCCATTTCCAACTCCTCATCCTCACGATTCACAGACATGGCGAAGCGCGACACGCGCCGCGGCTCCGCCATGCGGGTTACATTTCATTCGCTTGCCGACTCTTCATCGACTTCAAAGAATTCCTCGTCGCCGCCCGCGCTGACGATTTCCTGCGTCGACTGGCTGCGGCCTTCCAGAATGGCGTCCGCCACACCGCGCGCGTACAGGCGGATGGCGCGGGAGGAATCGTCATTGCCGGGAATCACGTAATCCACGTTGAGGGGCGAGTGATTGGTGTCGACCACGCCAATCACGGGAATGCCCAGCTTGGCGGCTTCCGTCACGGCGATTTTGTGATAGCCCACGTCCACCACGAAAATGGCGTCGGGCAGCGCGTTCATTTCCTTGATGCCGCCGATGGATTTTTGCAGCTTGGCCAGTTCGCGGGTGAAATCCAGGGCTTCTTTCTTGGACATGCGCGCCAAGTCCCCCGCTTCCACGGCGGCTTCCATGTCTTTCAGCCGTTTCAGGGATTGCTTTACGGTCTTGAAGTTGGTGAGCATTCCGCCCAGCCAGCGTTGATCGATGTAGGGCGTTCCGGCGCGGCGGGCTTCCTCGGCAATGATCTCGCGCGCCTGGCGCTTGGTGGAAACAAAAAGAATCGTGCCCCGACTGGCCGTGAGCTTCTTCACGAAGTTCATCGCCTCGTTGTATTTTTCCAGGGTTTTTTCGAGATTGACGATATGAATCTTGTTACGTGCCCCAAAGATGTACGCCGCCATCCTGGGATTCCAGAAACGGGTCTGGTGACCAAAGTGCACCCCCGCCTCCAACATTTGACGCATGGTTACAGACATTCAAAAACTCCATAAGGGTTGAGCCGCCGCCCGCCGCCAACGCCGCGGATCGCGCCGCAGCACCCTTAACCGGCAGGCGTGGGAATTTCCGGGCGCGTCGCGCCCGGTTTTCCGTCGAAATGACGAAAACCGTGGATTGTACATCACCCGCCCGCCAATTCGCCAGAATTTTGATTGCGCCAGGCACATCGAGAACGGCATCGTTTTTATCGTGCAAATCCGGCGGCGGACGCCTTCGGCTTCCGGCTACGTCTTCAGCAAGGCTTCCTTGCCGCCCAGCCAGCGATCGCGTATCTGGGCGGCTTTTTCGGCGGACTGGTCGATCAGAGTCTCGGCAAGGACGCGGGCGGTTTCCACGAGATCGAGGTCGGTTTCCAGATCGGCGTATTTCAGCAGGGGCAAGCCGCTCTGGCGGCTGCCGATGAATTCGCCAGGGCCGCGCAAACGCAAATCCTGACGGGCAATTTCAAAACCATCGGCATGCTCAAAGATGATTTTCAGGCGCGCGCGCGCCGCCGGGGAAAGCGGTTCGGCATAGAGCAGGACGCAACTGCTCTCCCACGCGCCGCGTCCGACGCGACCGCGCAGCTGATGCAACTGGGAAAGCCCGAAACGCTCGGCGTGCTCGATGACCATCAAACTGGCGTTGGGCACATCCACGCCGACTTCGATGACCGTGGTCGCCACCAGCAAATCGATTTCCCCGGCGACAAACGCCGCCATGACCGCCTGTTTTTCGGCACCCTTGAGTCGGCCATGCACCAGTCCGATGTTCAGTTCCGGCAAGGCATCCGCAAGCCAGGCGTGGGTTTCCAGCGCGGTTTTGAGTTGCAGGCTCTCGGATTCCTCGATCAGCGGGCAGACCCAATACACCTGTTGCCCCGTCCTGACCTTGCCGCGCACATAGGCCATGACTTCTTCCCGCCGTCCGTCGCGCACCAGGCGGGTGCGAATGGGCGCGCGTCCCGGCGGCAATTCATCCAGGACGGAAACGTCCAGATCGGCGCAACAGATCATGGCCAGCGTGCGCGGAATCGGCGTGGCGGACATCATCAACTGATGCGGCGCCTGCCCCTTCTGGCGCAGGGCGAGACGCTGCTGAACGCCAAAACGATGCTGCTCGTCGATGACGACAAGCCCCAATCGCTCGTAATCGACGCTTTCCTGAATCAGGGCATGTGTGCCGACGACCAGCCCCGCCGTGCGCGCGGCGGCAAGCTGCCGCTTGCGCGTCCTGCCCGCGAGACTGCCGGTTAGCCAGGCGATTTCCACGCCCAGCGGCTTCAGCCAGTCGATGAGTTTCAGATAATGCTGCTCGGCGAGAATTTCGGTCGGCGCCATGAAGGCCGCCTGCCAACCAGATTCCACAGCCTGGCAGACGGCAAGCGCCGCCACCAGCGTCTTGCCCGCGCCGACATCGCCCTGCAACAGGCGCTGCATGGGATAGGGGGCGTTCAGGTCGGCGCGGATTTCGGCATCGACGCGAACCTGCGCCGCGGTCAACGCAAAAGGCAAGCGGCGAACGAGCGCGGCGGCAAGATCGCCGCTGGCGGCCAGACGCGGCGCGCCAATTTCGCGGCGGGCGCGATACGCCTGACGCAGGGAAATCTGCTGCGCGAGCAGCTCATCGAGCTTGATTCGCCGCCAGTCTGGATGCTGGCGTTCGGCAAGCGCCCGCGCGTCCGCGCCGGCGGGCGGATGATGCAGGCGCTTGAGCGCGTCCCAGAAGACGGGCAGCCTCGCCTGGCCAAGAAAGGCCGCATCCAGGGGTTCCGCGAGCGGATCGCCGATAAGCGCGTCGTCGATGAGCCGGGCAAGCGCCGATTGCGCCAGCCCGGCAGTGGAGGGATAAATGGGCGTCAGCGTCTCCGGCAGCGGCGTATCGGGCAGAACAACGCGAAAGCGCGGATGCACCATCTCCGCGCCAAAATAGCCCTGCCGGATTTCGCCGACGCAGCGCGCCTGATTGCCGACGGCAAGCGCCGCCTGCTGGTTGGGATAAAAATTGAGAAACCGCAAGGTGAGCGCGGCGCTCGCGTCGGCAAGCCGGACGACGAGTTGCCGCCGGGGGCGAAACTGTATCTGGCTGTCAATAACGACGCCCTGCACCTGCACGGCAACGTGATCGCCTTCCGCGTCAACGGCGGACTGAATGGCGATTGCGATGGGCGTGACGCGGGTTTCGTCCTCGTAGCGCAACGGCAGGTGCAAGAGCAAATCCTCCCGGCGCGTCAGCCCCAGACGCTTGAGTTTTTCTTGCAGCGCGGAAGATTTTTTTGGGGAAGGCTTCGCGCCCCGCAACGAAGACGCGCGCGCGTGGAGACTCAAGTGTTCAGGCACACGATGGCGTCGGCTTCCACCAGCGCACCCTTGGGCAATTCCCGAACGCCCACGGCGGCGCGCGCCGGATAGGGCGCGTTGAAATAACGGCTCATGGCTTCATTGACCCTGGCGAAATGCGCCATGTCGGTAAGATAGACATTGAGTTTCACCACGTCGGACAAACTGCCGCCCGCCGCGCCGACAATGGCCTTCAGATTTTCAAGGACCCGCGCGACCTGCGCGTCGATGCCGTCAACCAGCGTCTGGTTGGCGGGGTCAAGTCCAATCTGACCGGAAACGTACAACGTGGCGGCGGCGTCCGTCACCTTGATTGCCTGAGAGTAGGTGCCGATGGCGGCGGGCGCCTTGTCGGTGGCGATGATGGTTTTTTGCATGGCGATGCTCCTGTTGTTCAGAAACGGGAAATCAGTTTTGCGGGGGCGGCAAAAGCATACCTTCTACACCCAGTTCGCGCATTTTTTTGCGCGCCGCCTCCGCTTCGGCGCGCGTCCCGAAGGGGCCAACCTGCACACGGGTCTCCAGCGTGGAAGGAATGCCATGCCGCCGCAGCCTGGCGCGCAAGTCTTCCGCGCGCCTGAAATTGGCGAAAACCCCCGCCTGCACCAGAAAGCCCGTCCTGCGCTGCGGCGGCGTTTCCGTCCGCGGGCGGTTCTCCACAGTCGGCGTCTCTGGCGGCAAGGGTTGCGCGGGTTGCGTCGGCTGGGGCGGCAAGGTGATTTGGGGCGGCGCGGTAAGTTCCGGTGCCGCGGGCGTATTTTCCTGCGCCGCGGGCGCGACGTATTCCGGTATGGGCGGCAGGGGCGGCGTTATGGCGCGTATCGGCGCATCCGGCACGGTTCGAATGGTCGGCACCGCAGGCGCAGGCGGCGCGGACACGCCTCCCGGCAACGGCAAACCAGGCGGGGGAATGGCTTCCGGCGGCGCGGGCGGCGCTTCTTCCGGCGTTGCCTCCGGCGTTACTTCCGGCGGCGCGTCCTCCGGCGGCGGCGTGATGATCGGCTGAATGAGCGGCGGCGGCTGAACGGGCGGCGTCGGCGTCGGCTGGATGAAAGCCGGTTCTTCCGGTTCTTCGGCGGGGCGGGCAAAATAATCGAAAACAGCCAGCAAAAGGAGCAGCGCCGAGACCGTGCCCGCCGCCAGCATCAGGCGCTTGACGATTTTGCCGCGCTGCTCGTCCGCGCCCTCTTCCGCGTCGTTGTCCCCGTTGTCCGCGTCGTTGTCCTCGTCGTCCTCGTCATCCGCAACGATGGTTTCCTCTTCGCTCATGATCGCTCCTTGCGCCGGATCAACGCCACCACCAAATCCGCCTCGGCGCGGGCAATGCCGCAACGCTCGGCAATGGTGACGGCATCATGACCCAGCAGCGCCATCTGCATGGCGTCGTTATAAAGCGGCGCGACATTCTGCGCCATTTGCAGCTTGTGCACCTCCTGCTCGAAAACGTCGCGCAGGCTTTCGCTGTCGCTGCGCAGCGCGGCAAACGCGCCGCGCAAGGCGTCCATCTCCTCGCGCAACTGCGCCATCTCCCGTTCCACGCCCGCCATGAACGCCCGCTGGGCAAACGAAACATTCGGCGCTTCAAGCGCGCCGGACGAATTCGGCGACAGGCGATTGCGGGGACGCTCGTAAATAGGCGCCGCGTCTTCCCCCCCCTTTGTGTCGTTGTCGCTTCCGGGCAGGGTTTCCGCATCGGAAGATTCGGTGAATTGCGGCGTTCTCGGTTCCATGCGCGTCGGCTCCAGGCGCGCGCGCGCGGCAAAACGACCGATGCGGCGCATCCGCCAGATCAACCAGAGCATATAGGCGACAATCAACAGAATCAGGGTCAGGAGAATTTCCCGCCAGCCCAGCAGATTTGCCGCCAATGCCATTGCGCCGCCGCCTCTCGCCTGTTATGCCGTTCGTGTTTCGCCTTCAGAAACCCTGATTGTACTGCATCCCAATGACGTGGCCGCTAGCGTCATAATCGCCCCTCAAGCGCAGCCCCGCGCCATTCGCCTGATCGATCCAGGCGCTCTTGACGCGCTGGTAGGCGTAGCCGAAATCCAGCGTGGCGGACTTGCCAAAACGGTATTGGCCGCCCACCGCCAGCCAGAGACGGTGCGCGTCCGGCAAAAAGACAGCGCGCTCCGCCGCGCGGCGTATGGGCGAACGATCATAGGCAATGCCGAATTTCGATTTCCAGCGCTCGTTGTAGGTATACGCCGCGCCCCAGGAAAGCCGCCAACTGTCCCGATCATAACCATCCACGCGGTCCCAGTTGTTCCAGGAAATATCCCCCATCGCTTCCCATCGTTCCGAAACCCGCTGCCAGACCGAGAGTGAAAACACGTCCGGCGTCCTGAAGCGACCGCGTTC
>JAITJU010000108.1 GCA_031278735.1 Zoogloeaceae bacterium | reverse complement strand
GTAGAAACATTTCACCCGCGCGACGACGATGTCGCCAGGGTCGCCGGTCAGGGGAATTTCGGCTTTCTTTTCTTTGGTGAGGATGAAGGGTTCGAGGATTTTTCCTGGCGGCCACCCGCTGTATTGGCCGTAGGTGTCCAGGGCACGCACTTGGCGCACCATCTCCTTGATGAAGTCGGTTTCAAAAATAGCATCGGTGGTTTCAGTGCTCATGATGATGCTCCATGCGTGAAGGAAATCCGGGGGCCAGCTTGATCCGGGCAAGCGCGGGCATGCGCCGCGCGCAATATCGCGTCAGCAGCAGGGCCGCGGCGAATCCCATACCCGCGCCGAATACGGCGAAAAGATCGCCGCCCGCGTCCTGCCCCATGCCCGCGCCCGCAAGCATGGCAAAGGCGGGGAGGACATAGCCCAACAAGGGGGCGACGAGCGCGTTTTCCGGCGCAGCGAGACAGACCCGATCACCCGCCCGCAAATGGGCGATGGAGGCAGTATCAATGCGCGCGATGTCGATTTGCGTCCGTCGCCCGGCAGCCAGCCTGCCGATGCCACAGGCATTGCCATGGCCGCAGCGCGCGCAGGCGCTGTCGATGGCGAGCGTGAGTCTGCCGTCGCCGACGGCAAGCACCGTGCCTTGCGGCATCCCGTCGGCGGCGGAGGCAGAAAGATTCGCGTGCATCAGCCTTCCCACCCCTCTGATTCCATCCGCGTGAAACGGTCGATGGCGTTTGCCTTCGCCCTTGCCGCCAGTGCGCGCACGATCCAGGGGGCACGGTTTTCCGCGCCGTCTTCTCTCAGGGCGGCGCGGACTTCCCGTAGCAATCCGGCAATGTCATCGTTCTGGCCCACGCGAATGGGTTGTATGCCTCTGGCGAGCAATTGCCTGATGGCGGAGGCGCCGATGGCGTGTACGAACACCGCGTCGCAGCCCGCGAGGAATTCGATTTTGGCGGCAAGCTTGTTTTCGTTGCCGTCCATGGTTTCTTCGGGGAATTCCGCAAAGCCGCTCAAAGCGGCTCTGTCCAGGCCGATTTCGTAGACGACGAAGGCAGTCGCCGCGCCGAAGTGCAGGTTGACCCGCGCGCGGTTGTCGGAGGCGAAGGCGAGTTTCAGCATGGGCGCCCTGACGTCAGCAGGAGGCAGCGGAACACGTCGCAACCGCCGCCCTCTCAAGGGCACGGGAGCCGTCCCGCCAGTAGAGGGATCGATGTATTCCGGGTACATGATTCGCATGGGCCTGTAAAAGGTTGGCGATGTCGAACAGGGCCCGCCGCGAGCCGCGATAGCCCATCCAGGCGCGGGCATGGCCGCCGATCAGGTCATATTGGGGAAAGCCTGCGTGCAGGAGGGGCCGCGACAGGCGGCGAGCGGTTTCGGTTACATGGGAATTGCCGATGACGAGTTGGGCGTCGGTCTGGCCCGCCCGGCGTTCCAAGTCTTCGAGGTCGCCGACGAGCACTTCGGGCACGAGCAGTTCCGCCAGGGTTTGCGCTTTGGCAGGCGTGACGGCGGCAACGATTTCGCCGCCCATCTCAAGGATGAAGCGGGAGAACATGGCGAGCGGATCGGGATCGGCGGCAATGGCGACGCGGGCGAATCCAAGCATGAAATGGCAATCCACCATCGCGTCCCGCAACTGGTCGCGCTGGCGTTCCAGCCTTGGCGGCACGGGCTGGCCGGAGATTCTGGCAAGGGTTGCGGTAAAGGCGTCACAGGCGGCGAGGCCGAGGAGTCCGCCGAAGCGGTAATCGGGTACGCCAGTGCGTTGCCGCAGAATGTCCGCCGCTTTGTCGAGCGATGCGCCAATGACCAGCGTGGCGGTGGATTCGCCCATGCAGGCGATGTCCTCGCGTGGCGTGCCGCCCAGGGTGAGCGGGGAGAATTCCGCATCGATCAGGTGGCCGTCGAGGGCATCGGCGAGGTCGGGCAGGACAACGGGATGCAGACCGAAGGCTTCCACCCACTCCTTGACGGCTTCCACGTCGCCCGGCGTGAGCATGGACGAAGCCAGCACATTGATCTGTTTCGGGCAGCGGCCGGCATGACGGCCCACCGGCACGAGCGTGTCGACAATCGCCTCCAGCCCCAGGGCGAAGCCGGTTTCCAGACAGCCGGAGAAATCCGGCGTGTTGACCGGCACCACGGTCATGTCGGCGTGCTCCGGATGCGCGGCGCGAAATACCTTGAGGGCGCGGCGGATGTCCGCGCCCTGGGTTTCCGACAGCCCCGTGGTGAGCAGCCCGATGATTTCGGGGTGGTTCCTTTCGGCCTGTACACGAAGGGCTTCGATGATATTTTCATCGCCGCCCATGATGGTGGAAATCTGATCCATCGCCGTTGTATGCAAGGGGATGGGTTCGCGGAAATGGCGCACGAAAAAAACCTTGCCGAACGCGGTGCAGCCCTGCGAGCCGTGCATCAGGGGCACTGCCCGCGCCAGGCCGAGAAAGGCGAGCGCGGCGCCCAACGGCTGGCTGGATTTCAGGGGGTTGACCGCCAGGGCTTTTACGGTTTTCAATATTTCCGCCATGTCGTCTGTTTCCTATGCCGCCGCCAGACTCGCGCCAGACGGCTGGCTCCCGATCCC
>JAITJU010000089.1 GCA_031278735.1 Zoogloeaceae bacterium | reverse complement strand
CGGAAGCGCCAGAGGTTGCCGCGCAGGTCGCCCGCGTAGATCACGTCCGCGAGACCGTCGCTGTTCAGGTCGACCGCGATGGGCGTGGAAAGGCCGTTGGGCTTGGTCGGGCCTTCCGTTTTGTAGCCCGTGTTCGCGTCGGCGGCGTTGACCAGACCCAGGTTATCCCGCAGGCTCGGAACCGGCTCGCCGGTCGCCAGATCGACGATGTAGAGCATGGGGCGGTCGAGATAGCTGTTGTAGCCGTTGGCGAACATGGCGAACCACTTGGGCGGATCGCTCGCGCCCGCGCCCGTGCTCTTCAGGGCGATGATGGAAGCCTGGCCGACGCTGTAGCCCAGGTCGACGAAATCCCCCGTGTAGGGCGGGTTGATCGTCTTGCTGGTCTTGGCGCCGTCGCGCAGGAGCGTCACGCTTGGACCGCTCGCGTCCCAGAGCACGTTGCTCGCGCCAAAGATTTCCGGCTGTTCGATGTCGAGCGCGAAGTAGCCGGCGCCGCCCATGCCGGCGGAGCCGATCAGCACGGTATTCCAGCCGTTGGTGGAATTGCTGTTCTGGAGGTAGGCGTCGCCCGTGACGGGTGCGCCGTCCACATAGAACTCGTGCGTATAGCCCGGATCGCGCAGCGCCTTCAGCTTGTGCCAGACGCTGTTGGGAACGTAGGCGAAGATTTCCTTGCCGCCGCCGTTCGTCGCGCCCAGGACGCCGTTGGCGGCGGCGCCCGGCGCGGCGTTGAAGGCGTGCAACATGCCGTCGTTGGCGCCCGCGTAGATCACTTCCGTCCGATTGACCGTCTTGCGCAGGCGGTAGGCCTGACGCATGTCGTCGGGGACGCCCGCGAAGCTGGCCCAGCCGTAGTCGTCGCGGCCAACGAAGAGCGGGCTGGAATTGATGATGTCGCCCAGAACGCGCGGCGTCTTGCCGTCGGGCGTGATCATCTGGTCGCGATCCTTCGTCTCGTCGGTCTTGAAGGCATTTACGCGCGAGCGCCAGGGGCCGTTGTTGCGTTGTTCGTTGCTGGCGTCGCCGTAAAAGTAGGCGACTTCGGCGAGGCAATTGGCGAACTGGCAGAACGCGGTCTTTTGCGCGCCGGTGAGATTGCCGGCCTGAAAGCTGACGCCGCGTTCGAAATCCGGGTTCCAGGCGAGGATGTTGCGGCCGCCGCTCGCGACCTGCTTTTGCAGTTCTATGCCCGCGTCCCAACTGGCCTTGAACCACGGCGCGCCTTCTTCCGCGCAGCGGCTGTCGTTCTTGAGGGTGGTCGCTTTCCGGGCGGCGGCATCCCATTTGTAGTCGCGCGCCACGTCGGCGGCGGTGCACAGCCGGTTTCCGATGAGCTTGCCGTTCCAGTCGTCGTTGAAGGCGGCCTGGTACAGCATGGGCGCGTTCGGGGAGGCGGCGTTGGTGGCGCTGGCGGACATGGAAATGGCGTTATCCTTGCGCGTGAAGGAAAGCCCCTGCTTGATCAGCCTGGAAATCTCGGAAGGGTCGAGCGTGGAGGCGTAGAAGCCGCGGCTGTTGATGGCGGCGTGCATCAGGTCGTCGCCGCTCAGCATGTTGTAGGGTTGTTCCTCGCGTCGCGTATCCTTGCTGCCCGCGTCGGGGTTGCCCCAGCCGCTCATGGGCGCCTTGGGGCAACCCTGGCTTGTCCAGTTGGCGTTTCCCGTGCAGTTTGCCGCGTAGGTCGGGCCGGGGTAGCCCCAGTTGTATCCCAGCGCGGCCGAGGCCGCCGCCGGAGAATCCGCTTCCATCGCCTTGACGATTTTTTTCCAGTCCACGCTGTAGGCGTCCGCGTCCGTGTGGATGGCGACCACGTTCATGTGCTGCCAGAAGGCCGGATCCTGGGCGCTGGTCGGCACGTTGTTCGCGCCGCCGTTGTTCGTGCCCGGAAACAGATCCGTTTTCCAGAAGAACATGGCCACGTCCGCCAGCGTGGTCCTGTCGAGCGTGTTGACCGCGTGATCCCGGAACGGCGGCGTGGGGACATACCCCAGGGTAACATCCTTGCTGGCGTGCCGGTAGGGAATGCCCGGCTTGCCGTCCGCGTCCCGCAATTCGGCGCCGGAGGGCGCCCGCTCGTCGAAACTTCCGCCCGCCATGATGAGGGCGTAGCTCTTGCGGCAGGACTGATAGCGGGTCGGGGCGGCGCCGTAGGCGAGATTGAAGCCCGGCGTGGAAGACCAGGGACCCGTCATGCTGGTGTTCATGTAATAGGAGCCGACCGCCGCCAGGCTCAGGCGCAGCGAGGCGTCGCCGTAAAACCCGCCGATGTCGTCATACTGCCGGTTGTCTTGCAGTCCGAAGAGCCACTTGCGCAATTCGGTCTTGCACTTGCCGTTCGGGCAGGCGGGGTAATCCATTGTCTTGTCGAAATCCCGGTAGGGGCGCACGCCGCGCTTGACATACTGCTGCGCGCTTGTCGTGATGCCGTCCGCCGCCGCGTCGACAACGCCGTCGCGGCCATTGCCCCAGGCCTTGCCGTCGCAGTCGTCGTCGCATCCGCTCACGGCGTAGCCGACGCGCGTATCCGGATCCAGGTCTTCCAGGGCGTGGCTCAGCACGGTCTTCATCATGGAGCCGGGGTGATAGTAGTAGCTGTACCAGTTGGCGAAATTCTGCCGCTTGTCGGTCGCCGTGATGGGGCGGCCTCTTTTCGCCGCGTTCCACCAGGTGTAGTACTCGTTCCTGTCTTCCGCCTCGCCCACGCGGATGGCCTCGAAGCAGTTGTAGTACTTGATCATCCAGTTCAGCTTTTCGTAGGTTCCGCTGAACTGGTATTGCGGATTGTCGATCACGCGGGTTTCGTCGGTGGAATTCGCGGAAAGGACGAGCCAGGCGGCGCGAGGCGGCAGGTGGTGGTAGCCGCCGCCGCCGGTGACGTTCCTGCCGCCGTAATTTGTCGGAAAGATGTAATCCGCGTTGCCCTGTCCGAATTTGCCGAATTTGGAATAATCCGTGCCGTTGACCACGTCCATGAATTCACAACCCCGCCGTTCGGGATTGCCTGACGTGCCGTAGGTCAGCACGGCCTCGCCGGGTTTGTTGATGATGTACTGTCCGCCGCGCAACAGGCGCGCGACCGGCTTGCCGTCCGCCGGATTGAGCAGGGGCGCGCCGTCCGCGTCAACCGCGACGCGGCCTGGGTGGTACAGGTTGTAATGCGCTTTCGCGCCGATGGTCACGCCCGTGCTGGGGCCTGCCGTTCCATCGGTCTTGTATCTGGGCGCCTGTACCCACTTGGGGGCGTCCTCCAGTCTCGACTGGAAGTTCGTCGCGTGGAAATTGTTGGCGAGGTTTGCCGTCGTCGTGCTGATGACGCCAAATCCGTCAAGGGGCGCGCCGTAGAAATTCGCGTCCCTGAATTCCACGCCGGTCTTGGGGTTTATCCCGTAGGGACGGACGTATTCCACCGCGGGATTGTAATAAATCTTGTTGATGTGCGAGGAATGAAAAGGCTTGTTCAGCGACGATACGTGCGCGTAGCCGTAAGCGCTGATGCGCAGGTCATAGCGGTCGGCGTGGCTTGGCAGATAGCCGTAATGGAAAACGCTCCCCGTATTCAGCAGCAGCATGATGTTGGGCGGCAGGCTGGCGCCCAGGCCAAGCGGCATGCCGGAAATCGTCGGCGCCTCGAATTTCGCCGGCAAGGTCACGCTCGGATCCGCCGCCAGCGCCGATCCGGCGGCAATTCCCGCCGTCATGGTCAATATCCGCGCCAGCGCCCGCCGCGCGCCGAACACAATTTCCTGCCGTTCCTCTTTCATCACGAACCCCCTTCCGGTTGAGCGCCACGCCCGCGAAAAATGCGGGAAACCGGAAACAAGATACCTGACGCCAGGCGCCGAAAATGCGCCATCGCGTCCCAAGACAATGGGTTTTGGCGCCGGACGACAGAAGATGGGTAACGAATGGCGCCGGGGGTCAGGGGTCAGGGGTCAGGGGTCAGGGGTCAGAGGACAGAAGACAGAAGACTGAGGACTGAGCGGCCTTCGGCCTTTGTTATCCGTAGTCAGGAATCAGAAAGAACCCTTGTGCCGCACGTCGCCACTGCTCACAGACCACAGACCACAAAGCGCGCCTAAGCGCGCTCTGTCTTCTGTCCTCTGCCTTCCGTCCTCTGCTCCCCCCTGCCAATCAAGCTGATCGGGTTTTCAGCCATTCCTTCAGGGCATTGTTGGCTTGCGTCTGCCAGCCCTTGCCCAGCGCGCGCAGTCCGGCGAGCACGTCCGGATCGAAGCGGATGGCGGTCTGCACTTTCTTCACGGCGGATTTGGGGCGTCCGCCCCGGTTTTTCAGGGCGACGAGGCCCGCGAAGAGTTCGGGCGGCAGGACTTCCCGCGCCGGGCGGAAGGTTCCGAAATCGACCTGGGACAAATCCCCGACTTCGCCGTCTTCATCAATCACGGGTAAGTTGGAAGCCATGTTTTTCTCCTTCTCTGCGGTTGGCCTTGCGAAAGCTGATGACGCGTATGCCGCCCGGCGCGTGGCTGAAAATCAGCGCGTGCAGGCGGTTTTCCAGATACCCCAAGGCGACGAAGCGCGCTTCCGGGTAAGCCTTGCGCGTGTCTTGCCAGACATGCGCGGTCTCGAAATCGAATTCAGCGGCGGATGCAAAGGAAAGCCCGCGTTCGGCGACATTGCGCGCGCTTTTTTCCAGGTCGAAAACGATTTCCGTGCCGGTTATTGTAGAACCAAAAACAAAGGAAAGACAAGCACTTCCAAGAATGACCGTCTTTTTCAGAGGACGGAGGACGGAGGACGGAAGACAGAGGACAGAAGACAGAGGACGGAGGACGGAGGACGGAGGACGGAAGACGGAAGACGGAAGACGGAAGACAGAAGACAGAAGACGGAGGACGGAGGACTGAGCGGCCTTCGGCCTTTGTTATCCGTAGTCAGGAATCAGAAAGAACCGTTGTGCCCGCACGTCGCCACTGCTCACAGACTACAGACCACAAAGCGCGCCTAAGCGCGCTCTGTCTTCTGTCTTCTGTCTTCTGTCCTCTGATCACCAGCACGTTCCTGGATCCTGGGTGAAGTCCACGCTGCCGGTTCCGGCGAATTTTTGGCCGAGGCTGTTGATGGCCAGGGTGCCGCAGCGGTCGGCGGTTTGGGCGCCGGTGGGGGTGGCGGTCAGTATCCAGGTGGAGGCGGTGACGTTGCTCAGGGCGAGGTTATAGGTGGTGGGGCCTTTTTCCGGGCAACTGGGGCGGTCGGCCGCGGCGTCGCCGGGGAAGTGTCCGGGGTTGGCGGCACCGCTCACGCCGGGTTTTTCGTAGCTGTTCTGGGCGGAGTGGCGGCGCTCGAAGACGCCGGCGGTCGAGACCATCACGGACTGGCAGGCGGCGCGCTTGGCGCGGAGGATGTATTCCTGGTAGAGGGGAATGGCGATGGCGGCCAGCACGGCCAGCACGGCGATGGTGATCATCAGTTCGATCAGGTTGAAGCCTTTTTGACGCTGTTTCATGGCGGAACTCCTGAAGATGTGGTGTTTTCAACGGCGGGGGCGGCGGACGGGTTCAGGCCGTCCGCCGCTCGCGAGGCCGATCAGCGCAACTGGCGCCAGCTCTTGCGTCCCAGGTGGGGGACGTTGCTGTTCTTGACGGACGTCACCCGGCCCTTGTTGTTGCTGTGGTACTTGGTGTCGCCGCGCGCCGTGAGGCCGCCGCCCATGCCGACCTTGAGGCCGCTGACGATATTTCCGCTTTTGGCGAGGTCGTTCTTGTCGCCGAACTTGCCGTCGTGGTCGAGATCGTAGACGGAGAATTCCAGCCGGCTGCCGTCGTTGGGGTCGATTTCGTACATCCAGCCGTCGCCGTCGGGATCGCACTCGTCGTCATTGGGGATGATGGTGTTGAAAATCACGCGGTCGCTCCACAGGATGGGCGTGTAGATGATCCGCTCGCCTTCGAGCGTCGTCCCGTTCAGGGCAAGGTCGACGTAGAAGCCGGCTTCCTTATCCGCGCCGCCCGCCATCGCGTTGTTGCTGATCACGCGCACGGTCGCGTCGTAGCGTTCGCCGCGCGTGTTGTAGGCGCGGTCTTCCTGTTCCTCGATGATTTGTCCGAGCAGGTCATCGCGACCCAGGACGCCGCTCGCGCTGGCGCAGGTTCCCGTCGTGCTGAACGCGCAAACGTCGCGCACGCCGTAGAAGGACTGGACGCTCTTGTTGGCGACATCGGCATTCGCCAGGTACTGGCCGGTGCCGAAATAGACCATGACGTTGCCGGTATTGTCGCGTCCCACTTCCGGGCGCGCGGTGATGGGCTGGATATTGCCCGCGCCATCCTTCGCCTCGAAGATTTTCTCGCTGGAAATGGCGCCGGTTCCGTTCAGCCGGAAGCGCCAGAGGTTGCCGCGCAGGTCGCCCGCGTAGATCACGTCCGCGAGACCGTCGCTGTTCAGGTCGACCGCGATGGGCGTGGAAAGGCCGTTGG
>JAITJU010000076.1 GCA_031278735.1 Zoogloeaceae bacterium | reverse complement strand
TGGTGGGCAACGCCCAGCTGGTGGTGCAGAAAACCGAATACAACAAGTCTGGCCGCAATGCCGCCGTGGTCAAGATGAAGCTCAAGAACCTGCTTTCCGGCGCCGCCTCCGAAGCCGTTTATCGCGCCGACGACAAGTTCGAGATCGTGCAGCTGGAACGCAAGGAAGTCAGCTACTCCTATTTCGCCGATCCCATGTACGTTTTCATGGATGCCGAATACAACCAGTACGACATCGAGGCCGAAAACATGACCGATGCCCTGAAGTATCTGGAAGACGGCATGCCCTGCGAGGTAGTGTTCTATAATGACAAAGCTATTTCAGTGGAATTGCCGACTTCCGTGGTGCGCGAGGTGATCTACACCGAACCCGCCGTCAAGGGCGACACTTCCGGCAAAGTCATGAAACCCGCCCGGATCGCCACGGGCTTTGATCTGCAAGTCCCGGCCTTCGTGGAAATCGGCGACAAAATCGAAATCGACACGCGCACCGACGAATACCGCAACCGGGTGAAATGAGCCGCCGCCTTGCGGGATGAACGCCCGGCACTCCCTGCTGTGCCGGGGCCGGGCAGCGCGGTTTTTCTTGCCGCGCCGCGCTCAAAGGTAGTTGCGCTCCTGCTGCTCGTTTCCTTCCCCGCCGGTCAGGGAAAGATAAGTGACGCTGGAAGTCAGGTCGCGCTCGGAGGCTTCCTTGCTGTTCAGCTTGATTTGCAGGCGCAGGTTATTCACGGAATCGGCGTTTCTCAATGCGTCTTCGTAGCTGATCTGACCGTTTTCGTAGAGTTCGAACAACGATTGGTCGAAGGTCTGCATGCCGAGTTCGCGCGACTTCGCCATGATTTCCTTGATTTCCTTGATGTCGCCCTGAAAGACCAGATCGGAAATGAGCGGCGAATTCAGCAGGATTTCAAAGGCGGCGACGCGTCCCTTGCCGCCCTTCCTGGGCACGAGGCGTTGGGAAATCAGGGCGCGCATATTGAGGGAAAGATTCATCAGCAACTGTTGATGCTGATCTTCGGGGAAGAAGTTGATGATGCGCTCGATGGCCTGATTGGCGCTATTGGCGTGCAGTGTGGCCAGACACATGTGGCCGGTTTCGGAAAAGGCGATCGCGTATTCCATGGTCTTGCGGTCACGAATTTCGCCCATCAGAATCACGTCTGGCGCCTGACGCAAGGTATTTTTCAGCGCGGGTTCCCAATCGTCCGTATCCACGCCCACTTCTCGCTGGGTGATGATGCAGTTCCTGTGTTCGTGCACGAATTCGATCGGGTTTTCAATGGTGATGATATGACCATAGCTGTTTTCATTGCGGTAGCCGACCAATGCCGCCAGCGAGGTGGTCTTGCCGGTGCCGGTGCCTCCCACGAAAATGATCAGCCCGCGCTTGGTCATGGCGATGTCCTTGATGATGGGCGGAATGCCCAGTTCATCGAAGGTGGGAATGACGGTGCTGATGGTGCGGCAGACCAGGCCAATGCGCCCTTGCTGGACGAAGGCGTTGGCGCGGAAACGGCCTATGCCGCTGGGGGAAATGGCGAAGTTGCATTCCCGCGTGGCTTCGAATTCCGCCGCCTGCCGGTCATTCATGATGGAGCGCGCCAGCTCCGCCGTGTGCTGCGCCGTGAGCACCTGATTGGAAACCGGCATTACCCGCCCGTCGACCTTGATGGCGGGCGGGAAGCCCGCCGTGATGAAGAGGTCGGAGCCTTTTTTGTTGCACATCAGATTCAACAGGTCGTGCATGAATTTAAGTGCCTGATCGCGTTCCATCAAATTCTCCTCTCGTATTGTCTTTGTTGACCCTTGCGCCTTACGTGGCGGGGAAAGCGGTCTTGTCGGCAGCGCGGTTGCGCGCTTCGCTGGCGGAGACGACGTTGCGGCGCACGAGATCGAGCAGGCACTGGTCGAGCGTCTGCATCCCGCGCGACTGGCCGGTCTGGATGGCGGAATACATCTGCGCCACCTTGTTTTCCCGGATCAGGTTGCGGATGGCGGGAGTGCCAATCATGATTTCATGCGCCGCCACCCGGCCACCGCCGTCCTTGGTCTTCAGCAGCGTCTGCGAAATGACCGCGCGCATGGATTCAGAGAGCATGGCGCGCACCATGTCCTTTTCGGCGGCGGGGAACACGTCGATGATCCGGTCTATGGTCTTGGCGGCGGAAGAGGTGTGCAGCGTGGCGAACACCAGGTGGCCGGTTTCGGCGGCGGTCATCGCCAGCCGTATGGTTTCCAGGTCGCGCATTTCGCCGACCAGAATCACGTCCGGGTCTTCCCGCAGGGCGGAACGCAGGGCGCTGCTGAAGGACAATGTGTGCGGCCCGACTTCGCGCTGGTTGATCAGGCATTTCTTGGACTCATGCACGAATTCGATGGGGTCTTCCACCGTCAGGATATGCGCGAATTCATTTTCATTGACGTGATTGATCATGGCGGCGAGCGTGGTGGATTTGCCCGATCCGGTGGGGCCGGTGACCAGCACGATGCCGCGAGGGTATTCGGAGATTTCCTTGAAAATCGCCGGGCAATTCAGGTCTTCCAGGGTCAGCACCTTGGAAGGAATGGTACGGAATACCGCGCCCGCGCCCCGGTGCTGCACGAAGGTATTGACGCGAAAACGCGCAAGATTGGGGATTTCAAAGGAAAAGTCGCACTCCAGCGTTTCTTCATAGGTTTTGCGCTGAGAGTCTGTCATGATGTCATAGGCCATATCGTGCACATCCTTGTGCTCCAGGGCGGGCAAATTGATTTTGCGCACATCGCCATTCACTCGGATCATGGGCGGCAGACCGGAAGAAAGGTGCAGGTCGGAAGCGTTGTTCTTGACACTGAAGGCCAGCAGTTCGGTAATATCCATGAGTGTTCCTGACATCGTTCAAAAAAGTATGGAGCAGTATATACTGCGCGCCCATGCAGACAGCAAAGTCCAGTGGATTATGAGCGCAATTGAGGCCAACCTGCAAGCCGTCCGCCGAAGAATCTCCGCCGCCGCCGAACAAAATGAGCGATCGGCGGCGGCGATCACGCTTCTGGCCGTCAGCAAAACCCGGCCCGCGAGCGACGTGCTGGCGGCGGCGATTGCCGGGCAGCGCGACTTTGGCGAAAATTACGCGCAGGAAGGCATGGACAAGATTCTTGCCCTGCGCGATCTGCGCGCGCAAGGACGCTTGCCGGAAAATGGCGCTCTCGTCTGGCACTTCATTGGCCCGCTGCAAAGCAACAAGACTCGGCTGGTGGCCGAATATTTCGACTGGGCGCATTCCATTGAACGCTTGAGAATCGCCGAGCGCCTGTCGGCGCAACGTCCGGCGCGACTGCCGCCCTTGCAGGTCTGCGTTCAGGTCAATGTCTCCGGCGAAGCCAGCAAAAGCGGCTGCCCGCCGGAAGAAGCACTCGATCTCTGCCTGTCCGTGGCGGACTTGCCGCGACTGAGGCTGCGCGGCCTGATGTGTATTCCCGCGCCCGCGCATGATTTTCCGGCGCAATGCCGACCTTTCACGCAGCTGCGCCAGTCATTTCTGGCGATCCAGGCGCGCTGCCCGGCGCTGGATACGCTCTCCATGGGCATGTCCGGCGATCTGGAAGCCGCCGTACAATCCGGCAGCACGCTGGTGCGGGTAGGAAGCGCCATTTTCGGCGAGCGATAGACAAAGACAAAAAAGGAGCAGGCGATAGATGAACATCCATTTCATTGGCGGCGGCAACATGGCTTCCGCATTGATTGGCGGGCTTTTGGACAAGGGATTTGACGCTTCGGGCATTCGGGTCGTCGATCCTTCGCCGCAGCAACGGCAGACGCTTGCCGAAAAATTTGGCGTCGAATGTCTGACCGATGCGGATGCCGTCGCGCGGGAGGCGGACGTGCTGGTGCTGGCGGTCAAACCGCAGCAGATGCGGGATGCGCTCACGCCCCTCGCCTCCCGCCTGACGCGCCCCGTCGTTCTCAGCATTGCCGCCGGATTGACGCTGGCGACGATTTCCGGTTGGCTTGGCGGCTATCGGCGCGTCGTGCGCGCCATGCCCAACACGCCCGCCTTGATCGGCGCGGGCATGAGCGGTCTCTTTGCCCCGCCGGAGCTTACGCAGGAGGAACGCCGGATGGCCGAAACAGTGCTTGCCGCGACAGGAAAGATTTTGTGGGTGGAAGACGAGCGCCAGATGGACGCCATTACCGCCATTTCCGGCAGCGGCCCGGCGTATTTCTTCCTGTTCATCGAAGCCCTGGAAGATGCCGCGCTGGCGCTTGGATTGCCGCCGGAGGCGGCGCGCGCCCTGGCGATCGAAACGGGTTTCGGCGCGACATCCCTGGCAAGAGCCTCGCGGGAAGCTCCCGCCGTCTTGCGCGCGCGCGTTACCTCCAAGGGCGGATCCACGGCGGCGGCGTTGGCGGTCATGGAAGAAACGGGCGTCGCGACGGCCATCATCGCGGGCGCGCGCGCGGCTTGCGCGAGAAGCGCGGAACTGGCGCGGCAGTCCGGCGCCTGAATGAAGGAATCGTCATGTTCTCCCATTCCCTGTCGTCTGTCATCCCCGCCTTTTTGTTCCTGCTCAAGACGGTCTGCAGCTTTTTTTCCGCGCTGTTCCTCCTGCGCCTCATGCTGCAATGGCGCAGAATTTCCTTCATTGGCCCGCTGGGCGGCTTTGTCCTGAAGCTCACCAATTGGGCAATCCTGCCCCTACGCCGCGTGATTCCCGGTCTGGGCGGCATTGACCTGGCGTCCCTCGTCGCCGCCTTCCTCCCGCAAGTCGTGTTTTTCTCGATTACCCTGTCGCTGCGCGCGCTCATCGCGCTCCCGCCGTTCATGCGGGACGTCATTGCCGAAGCCGGATGGATTTCCGTGCTCCTCCTCATCAGTCTGCTGGGTTTATTCCAGATTGTCATCTACCTCCTCACGCTGCTGCTCATCCTGCAAGCCGTGCTTTCCTGGGTGAATCCCTATTCGCCTTTCGCCCCGGATCTGCGCCAGTTGACCGCGCCGCTGCTCGCGCCCATACAGCGCATTCTCCCGCCCATCTCCGGCATAGACCTCTCGCCGCTGGTCGCCCTCCTGCTTTTGCAGGCGCTGTCGATGATATTGATGCTGTGAATGACGCCGCAAGCAGTTTTGTCGTCGGGCGAGACGGCGCGCTGTTGCTTACCTTGCGCGTTCAGCCCGGCGCGAAAAAGGACGCCGTGGCGGGACGCTGCGGCAACGCCCTGAAAATCCGCCTCGCCGCGCCGCCCGTGGACGGCAAGGCCAATGCTGCCCTGCTGGTTTTTCTGGCGCGATGGCTGCAAATACCGAAAAGCGCCATCAGCCTGAAAAGCGGCCAGACTTCGCGCCAGAAAGTCGTGCGCGTGGAAGGCGTCGAGGCGGAATGGCTGGCGCGTCAAATCCGTCAAGTCGCCGCCCGGCAACCCCGATGACGCCCAGTTGAAGCGCCAAAACGATTCCACCGACCGGCGATTCAACCCGCGCCCTTGCGCGCTTCGCTTATCTGATCCCGTATCCTTGTCGCAATTTTCCCGGCGGAAAGCAGGTTCTCCACATTTTCCTCGATGTCGTCCAGCGTGTAGAGATAATTGACCATCATGCCATAGGCTTGCCGAAACCCCTTGTTCGAGCGGTCGGCAAGGAAATTGACGCGCTCGACGCGCGCGCCGTTGCCAAGGTGGAAGCGCGCCACCGGGTCATAGACGCGCCTCTCGCCAACCCTGGCCGCAAGCAGGTAGTGCGCGGCCAGACGAGTGAGCGGCGGCAAGAGCGCGCGGGCAAGGCGCGGGTTTGCCGCCCATTCTTCTCCCGTCAGCAGATTGCGCGCACCTTCCAGCGTGGGCGGACACTGCGCCAACTTGCCGATGCGTTCCAGATCGCCGGATTGAAAGGCGCACTGCCAGACTTCCGGGGTTTTTTCCGCCCAACGGCGCAACAACGGCAGCGGCGAAAGCGTGGCAAACCGCTTGAGTTGCGGAAAGTCGCGTTTTAGATCCTCGATGACGCGCTTCAGGAGGAAATTGCCGAAAGAGACGCCGCGCAGGCCGACCTGGGTATTGGAGATGGAATAGAAAATAGCGGTATCCGCCGCCTGCGCGTCAAAGATGGGCGCGTGTTCGTCAAGCAAATGCTGGACATCGTTCGCCAGACGATCCGTCAAGGCGACTTCCACGAAAATCAGCGGATCATCCGGCATGCGCGGATGGAAAAAACCATAGCAGCGTCGATCGGAATCCAGGCGGTTCTTCAGGTCTGTCCAGGAATGTATGGTGTGCACCGCCTCGTACTGGATGAGTTTTTCCAGCAACGCGGCGGGCGAGTGCCAGGTGATGCGCCGCAACTCCAGAAAACCCACGTCGAACCACGCGGAAAGGCTGTATTCCAGCTCGCGGTCGAGCGAGGCGAGTTCCGGGTCTTCCTTGAGGAAGCGAAGCAAATCCGCGCGCAGATCGACCAGAAAGCGCACACCCTGCGGCAAGGCGTTGAACTGCGTCAGGATGCGCGTGCGCGGCGAGCGCAGGGCGCGCCACAGCAGCGCCTCCGCTTCCCATTGCGCGGGCAGGCCAATGCTCGCCTGATAATGTTCATGCGCCGTTGCCACCTTGCCCGGATCGGGGCCGAATTCCGTGGCAATCAAACGCAAAAAGGCATGGCGTCCAGCATCGTTCAGTTGCAGATAGCTTTCGCCCAGACGGCGAGCGCGCTGGCGGGCGGAAACTTCGCCGCCCGCGCCGCGCGCGCACTCCTGCAATTGCGCATGGAGCTTTTGCAGGGCGCGGGCGTCAAGCGGCCTGTGCGCGGCGGGCTTGCTCCACAGTCCCTGCATTTTTTTCAGGCCGCGGGCGATTAAACGATTCATGAGCTATTTCCCGGCAAACATCGAAGGAAAGCCCATCGTAACAATAAAATCGCTGAACATGCAATTAAAAGCAGCGAACATGCAGATAAAAGAGGGAATATTTTGTAATTGCGATGGACGGTCGGTAACCATCCGCGCCTTTTGGGGGGGCGCTCTCATGAACGTGTCGCGGTTGTTCTTGCGACCGCGGGATGCGCGCCGCGGCGTTTCCTCCGCCTATTTGTCGGCCAGGCGTTCGTGACCGGGTTGCCGCTTTGCGCGTCAGGTTTTAATATGCCGGACACGGCGGGCGGGCGCTTTGAGACAAGCCGAAAACAGGAGACCGGATACGAATGCAGACGCCTCGGCAGGATGTATATGACGAATAGACGCATGAAACGGCGCGCTTTTCTGGCGCTGGCTTTGGCGGCGCCGTCGGTTTTGGCGGCGCCTGCGGCTTCGGTGACGAAAAAAAAACCGAAAAAGGCGCGCGTCCAAGGCGGCGGCGGACGGGCTTCCGCAGAGAATTCCGCGCTGGTCGCCGCGCCGGAAGGCTCTTCGGCAACGCGCCTGCCGCCGGTCAAGGCGCCGACGTTGCCGAACGACTGGCACTCATTCGCACTGACCTTCACGGCGCGCCCGCCCGCCCAGAGCGCGCCATTGCGTCTCTGGCTGCCTTTGCCAATGCAGGCGTCGCTTTATCAGCGTAATTCCGCCTTCCGCTGGCAGGGCAATTTTTCCCGCTGCGGACTGCATCGTTTGCCCGACGGCGAACTGGAAGCCTTTTTTTGCGATTGGCCGGGCGATGTCGCGCCGCATCTGGAGGTTGTCGTCACGCTGACGACGGCGGATCGGCATTTCGACGTTTCCCGGCGCACCCAGCCGCCGGAGCGCGACGACATTCTGCGCCAGAGTTTGCGGGATGCCGCGCAACTGCCCAACGTGGGCGCGGCGCATGAATTGGCGTTGCGAATCGTCGGGCGCATCATCGATCCGCTGGCGCGGGCGCGCGCCCTGTTCGACTGGGTGGTCGACGAAAGCGTCTATGACCTGGCGCTTCCGCCGGGCGGGATTGGCGACGCGCGCGCGCAGATCGACGCGCGGCGTTATGGCGGGCGTTCCGCCGACATCAACGGTCTCTTTGTCGCGCTCTGTCGCGCCATTGGCATTCCGGCGCGACGGGTGTTCGGGCGGCGCATCGCTCCTTCGCGTCTGGCCATCTGTCTGGGCGCGGGCGATGAAGACGTGAGCGCGGCCACGCACTGCCGCGCCGAGTTTTACGTGCCGGGCTATGCCTGGATTCCCGCCGACCCCAGTGACGCGTGCCGCGTTCTGCATCTGGAAAACCCCGCGCCCGGCCAGCGTCGCGCCTTGCGCCGCATTCTGTTCGGCGTATGGGAAATGAACTGGATGGCCTACAACCACGCCGAATCTCCTGTCTTGCCGGATGCGCCTGCCCTGCCTTTTTTCACCGCCCCGTATCTGACCCATGCCGGGGAAGCGCAAGGGGTGCTGGATGCGGCGGAATTGACGTGGCGCATGCGCAGCGAGGCGTTGGTCTTGCCGGAGCAAGGAGCGCGGGATGCTAAGTGAAAGCGCGTTGGCGGAACTGGTCGCCCTGCGCCGTGATCTGCACGCGCATCCGGAACTGGCGTTTCAGGAGACGCGCACTGCCGACATTGTGGCGCGCGAATTGACGCGTTGCGGCCTGAGCGTGTATCGCGGACTGGCGAAAACCGGCGTGGTCGGCATACTGCAAGGGAAGACCAGCGGACGCATGATCGCCTTGCGCGCCGATATGGACGCCCTGCCCCTGCAAGAGCAGAACGGCTTTGCGCATCGCTCCGTCCACGCGGGCAGGATGCATGCCTGCGGGCATGACGGGCATACCGCCATGCTGCTGGGTGCCGCGCGTCATCTGGCCGCGCGCCCCGATTTTTCCGGCAGCGTCGCCTTTGTCTTTCAGCCCGCCGAAGAAGCCGAAGGCGGCGCGGCGGTCATGCTGTCGGACGGATTGTTCAGGAAATTTCCCATAGAAGCCGTCTATGGCCTGCATAACTGGCCGGGTCTGCCCGCAGGATCGATGGCGATACATCATGGCCCGGTGATGGCCAGCACCTGCCGACTGGAAATTCGGGTGCATGGGCAGGGCGGACACGCCGCCTTGCCGCAGCAGGGCGTCGATGCCATCGTCACGGCCAGCCATCTGGTCGCCGCCCTGCAAACCGTGTGCGCGCGCAACCTTTCGCCGCTGGACTCCGCCGTGGTCAGCATTACCCAATTTCATGCCGGTTCGGCCTGGAACGTGCTGCCGGACGAAGTATTGTTGCGCGGCACGCTGCGCAGCTTCGAGGAAAAAGTGCAGGATCAGGCGGAAGCCGCCATTACACGCCTGTGCGCCGGAATTGCGGCAAGTTTTGGCGCGCGGATCGAAGCTGGCTTTACCCGTCTGTATCCGCCCACCCGCAACACGGAAAACGAGGCCGAAATCTGCCGCCGCGCCGCGCAAACAGCCTTGGGCAAGGAAAACGTCTTCACCAGTTTGCCGCCCTCGATGGCCGCCGAGGATTTTTCCTATCTGTTGCGAGAAAAGCCCGGCTGTTACGTCTGGTTGGGCAACGGCCCCGCGACCGACCCGGACGCGCCGGAACGCCCCCGTTGCGTCCTGCATGATCCGTACTACGATTTCAACGACGCCATCCTGCCCGCGGGGATACGCTACTGGGTCGAGCTGGCGCTGCATCAGGAAGCAAAATCGGCGGAAGGGAAGCGGCACCGGCCGCGTTGAAAGGGAAGGGCTTTTCAGCCGACGGCGAGCAGAAAGACGGTGGGGCGGTGGCTGCAGTCAGGGGCGGGATGTTTTCGCCATTCGCGGATGGCGCGCGTGCGGACGGATTCGCCAGGCAAGGTGAGGTCGGTGGCGAGGCACAGCAAGGTGTTGGGATGGGCGTATTGCAGCAGGGCGGCAAAAAGCGCCGGGTTGCGGTAGGGCGTTTCGATGAAGATTTGCGTTTGCTGGCGGACGCGGGATTCCCTTTCCAGTTCCCGGATGGCCTGGCCGCGCGCTTCCACTTTCGCGGGCAGATAGCCGTGAAAGGCGAAACGCTGGCCATTCAGACCGGAGGCCATCAGGGCAAGGAGGAGAGAAGAGGGGCCAACCAGGGGAACCACGCGCGCGTCCCGTTGATGCGCCAGCGCCACCAGCCGCGCGCCGGGATCGGCAACGGCGGGACAACCGGCTTCCGACATCAGCCCCAAATCATGTCCTTGCAAAAGCGGAGTGATCAGGTCTTGCAGCGCCGTTTCTGGCGTGTGTTCGTTGAGTTCGGCAAGCGACAGCGCCTGCAAGGGGACAGGCAGGCACAGGCGCTTCAGTACGGCGCGCGCGCTTTTTGCATGTTCGACCACGAAATGCCGCAATTCCCGAGCCCTTGCCAACGCCGAGGCGGGCAGGGCGGCATGCAGGGCGGTCGCGTCCGGCGTCATGTCGAGCGGAACCGGGAGGAGATACAGCGTGCCGGTCACGGCTTGCTCTATCTTCACAACACCGCAACGCCCGCCGCGCGCAGCAGGTCGCAGAGGGCAATGAGCGGCAGTCCGACGAGGGCGTTGGGGTCGCTTCCTTCCATTTTGGCGATCAGCGCAATCCCCAGACCTTCGGATTTGGCGGAACCGGCGCAGTCGTAGGCGGGTTCGCGGGCAAGATAACTTTCAATCTCGCGCGCGGAAAGCGCGCGAAAGGTAACTCGCGTGGAGACGCTTGCAAGATGGGCGACTCCCTTCGTCTTTGCTTCCTTTTCCTTCTTTTCGCCGCGCGTGTCCAAGAGGCAGAGGCCAGTGAAAAAATCGACGCGCTGGCCGGAAATTTCGCGTAACTGGGCGGCGGCGGCGGTGTGATTGCCGGGTTTGCCGTATAGTTTGCCCTTGCAGGCGGCGACTTGGTCGCTGCCGATGATCAGCGCGTTCGCAAATTGTCGGGGGTTGGCCGCAAAAACGGCGCGCGCCTTGGCTTCCGAAAGGCGCAGGGCAAGCGCTTTGGGCGCTTCGCCAGGGCAGGGCGTTTCGTCGCAGACGGGAGCCGCGACCTGAAAAAGCAACCCCAGGCGCGCGAGGAGCTCGCGACGAAAGGAAGAAGTGGAAGCCAGCACCAGCGCGGGCGGCGGCGGAATGGACATGGGCGGACGATCGGATAAATGTCGCGTCTTGACGCAGTTTTGACGAACAGGGCTAAAAATAATATCATCAGCGCCTTTGTCGCAATAGCCAGGCGCGCTTCTTATGCTGGACGCTTACCGTTTTGCCCGCGAAGCGGGCTGTCTCGAAGGGCGTCTGGCCTTGCTGGATTTCCGCCGTCTGCTGGACGTGCTGGCGCGAACGGATGGCTGGGTGGATTACCGGCTTTCCGGCGTCACGGGCGATCAGGGTCAGGCGCGTTTGCGTTTGCAGGTAACGGGGCGTTTGCTGCTGGTCTGCCAGCGTTGTCTGGGCGCGGCGGCATATGATTTGCGCATCGACCGCCTTCTGGAATTGGCACCGGAGGGCAGCGCGCCCACCCAGGAGGAAATGGAAGACGACAACGTGGATATTTTGCCGCTCGACGGCGCGCTGGCGGTGGATGCGCTGGTCGAAGACGAAGTGCTGCTGTCCTTGCCGATCGCGCCGCGCCATGCCGAATGCGCGTTGCCTGCGGCGGCGGCGGGCGACGCGCGGGCAAATCCGTTTGCCGCGCTGGTTGCCTTGAAGCATCGTTGATTATCAATTTTGTCAGGAGTATTTGAATGGCCGTACAACAAAACAAGAAATCCCCTTCCAAGCGTGGGATGCATCGCGCCCATGATTTTCTGGAGACGCCGCCGCTGACGGTAGAGCCGATCACGGGCGAAACGCACCGTCGACACCATATTTCTCCCACCGGCTTCTACCGGGGGAAAGCGGTTTTGAAGGACAAGGACGCATAATTTTGCAGTGCGCGCAAGGCGGGTGTTTCCGGCGACGGCGAGATCAGGCGCTTTCCGGATTCCTCGCCTTTCCTCTATACGCGGGTCGTCCGGGCTTTTCGCTCGCGGAGACATCGCGCGCAAAGCAGGCGCGCGCCAGAATCAAGCGGGGTGACCATGTTGTCTTCTGACGCCATAACCATTGCCATCGACTGTATGGGCGGAGATTTTGGTCCGGCGGTGACGGTTCCGGCGGCGCTTGCCTTTTTGCGTACACACGATGCCGCGCAAGTCGTGCTTGTTGGAAAAACCGCCGCGCTGGAGCCATTGCTGGCGCAATGTCCGGAACTGGCGGCGCGCGCGCGCATCCTGCATGCCGACGAAATGGTGGCGATGGATGAATCCCCCACGCTGGCGCTGAAAAACCGCAAGAAGTCCTCGATGCGTCTGGCGCTGAATCTGGTCAAGGAAGGCGCGGCGCAGGCTTCGGTGTCGGCGGGCAATACCGGCGCCTTGATGGCCATGTCCCGCTTCGTGCTGAAAATGTTGCCGGGGATTGATCGTCCAGCGCTTTGTCCGGTCATGCCCACCATGACCGGACACGTTTACATGCTGGATTTGGGCGCCAACGTCGATTGCTCGGCGGAACACCTGTTGCAGTTCGGCGTCATGGGCGCGATGCTGGCCGCAGCGCTCGATCACAAGGTCGCGCCTTCCGTGGGGTTGTTGAACATTGGTGCCGAGGAAATCAAGGGCAACGAAGTGGTCAAACAGGCCGGGCATCTCCTGAGGAACTCCGGTCTCAATTTCATTGGCAATGTCGAAGGGGACGGCATTTACAAAGGCGAGGCCGACGTGGTGGTCTGCGATGGCTTCGTCGGCAACGTGGCGCTGAAGGTTTCCGAAGGTCTGGCGCAAATGCTGGCGCAATCGCTCAAGCAGGAATTCATGCGCAACCTGTTGACGCGACTGGCGGCATTGGCGGCCTTGCCCGTGCTGCGACATTTCAAGGCGCGCTTCGATCACCGGGCGTACAACGGCGCCAGCCTGCTGGGTTTGCGCGGCATCAGCGTCAAAAGTCATGGTTCGGCGGACGCCTTTGCCTTTGAGCGGGCAATCGTCCGCGCTTACGAAGCGGCAAGCAATCATGTCGTGGAACGCATCAGCGCCTGTCTGGCCGATTTGCACGAACGCCAGGCGGTTGCCGCCGACAAGGAAAACGCCTGATGTTTGCGCGCATTACCGGAACCGGCGGTTATCTGCCCGGCCTGCCCGTCAGCAACGACGCGCTGGCGGCGCGCGGCATCGACACCAGCGACGCCTGGATCGTTGAGCGCACCGGCATTCGCTTTCGTCATCTGGCGGGCGAAGGCGAGACCGCCAGTCAGATGGCGGCAATCGCGGCGCGCCTGGCGCTGGAAATGGCGGGCAGGACAGCGACGGAGTTGGATCTGATCATCGTCGCCACTTCCACGCCGGACTACATTTTCCCCAGCGCGGCCTGCATGTTGCAAGGCGCCCTGGGCAACAAGGGCGCGACCGCCTTCGACGTGCAGGCGGTGTGCAGCGGCTTTGTTCATGCGCTTGCCGTTGCCGACAAATTCATACGTTCCGGCTCGCACAAAAAGGCGCTGGTCGTCGGCGCGGAAGTGTTCTCCCGCATCCTCGACTGGCGGGAGCGCAGCACCTGCGTACTCTTTGGCGACGGCGCGGGCGCGGTCGTGCTGGAAGCGGATGATGCCCCTGGCATCATTGCCTCCGCCCTGCATGCGGACGGCAGTCTGACCGGCATTCTTTCCGAGCCGGGACAAATCCGCGACGGCAAGGTCTGGGGCGACCCGTTTTTGCGCATGGAAGGTCAGGCCGTGTTCAAGGCCGCCGTGCGCGTATTGGCCAGCGTGGCGGAAGAATGCTGCCAGGCCGCCGGCATCCGCAGCGGCGATCTGGACTGGCTGGTGCCGCATCAGGCGAACATCCGCATCATCGAATCCACGCGCCGGAAAATGAATCTCGCGCCGGAAAAAGTGGTGATTACCGTGGAACGGCACGGCAACACCTCGGCCGCTTCCGTTCCGCTCGCGCTGGACGAGGCCGTGCGCGACGGTCGCATCCGGCGCGGCCAGCGTGTGCTGCTCGAAGGCGTCGGCGGCGGTTTTACCTGGGGCGCGGTATTGTTCGCGTTTTGAGGTCTGGCGGATGGTTGTGGCGATACGGAAATCCTGTCGCGCGGCGCGGCAGGAAATGGTTTTTGCGTTTCGAGGAGGCAGTTGATGGCTTTCGCTTTTGTTTTCCCCGGCCAGGGTTCGCAGGCCGTCGGCATGATGAGCGCGTATGGCGACGCGTCGGTCGTGCGCGCCGCGTTTGATGAAGCCTCCGTCGCTCTGGGCGACGATCTCTGGCGAATGGTGGCCGAAGGTCCCGCCGATCGCTTGGCGCAGACGGTCAACACCCAGCCGGTCATGCTGACGGCGGGCGTTGCCGTGTGGCGCTTGTGGCGGGAAAAAGGCGGCAGGGTTCCGGCGTTTGTCGCCGGGCACAGCTTGGGCGAATATGCCGCGCTGGTTGCCGCCGAGTCGATCGCCTTTGCCGACGCCGTGCCGCTGGTGCGTTTGCGCGCCCAGGCCATGCAGGACGCCGTGCCTCTGGGGCAAGGCGCGATGGCGGCGATCATGGGTCTGGACGATGACGACATCCGCGTCGCCTGCCGGGAAGCCGCGCAAGGCGAAGTGGTGGAAGCCGTCAATTTCAACGCCGCCGGACAGACTGTGATTGCCGGACACAAAACGGCGGTGGCGCGCGCCATGGGAAGCTGCAAGGCGAAAGGCGCGCGCGCCTTGGCGTTGCCGGTTTCCGCGCCCTTTCATTCTTCCCTGATGCGCCCGGCGGCGGAGAAGTTGGCGGCGCATCTGGCGAAAACCGTCATCCGCCCCCCGCGCATTCCCGTCATCAACAATGTCGATGTGGCGATGGAAGACGCCCCGGAACGCATCCGCGACGCGTTGACGCGGCAAGCCTTTCATCCGGTGCGCTGGGTGGAGACCATACAAAAAATGTCCGCTTTTGGCGTCACGCGCGTGATTGAATGTGGCCCCGGCAAGGTGTTGGCGGGACTGACCAAACGCTGCGCCGAAGGCGTCAGCGGCATTGCCCTGGCGGACGCCGCCGCGCTCGCAGACCATCTTTCGCTGGAGTAAATAAATGAACCTGCAAGGACAAATCGCTCTCGTCACGGGAGCCTCACGCGGCATTGGCAAAGCGGTGGCGCTGGAACTGGGGCGTCAGGGCGCAACGGTCATTGCCACTGCGACCGATGAAGCGGCGCTGGCGGACACTCGGGATTTTCTCGCCGCCGCCGCCGTGCAAGGACGCGGCATATTGGTGGACGTGCGCGATCTGCCGCAGATCGAAGCGGCGCTCGCGGCCATCGAACAGGAATTCGGCGCGCCGTCGATACTGGTAAACAATGCCGGCATTACCCGCGACAACCTTGCCATGCGCATGAAGGACGAAGAATGGGATGAACTGATGGACATCAATCTCAAGGCGGTGTTTCGCATGTGCCGCGCCGTCATGCGCGGCATGATGAAAGCGCGGCAGGGACGCATCGTCAACATCACTTCGGTGGTCGCGCACGCGGGCAATGCCGGACAGGCCAATTACTGCGCCGCCAAGGCGGGCGTCGGCGGCATGAGCCGGGCGCTGGCGCGAGAGTTGGCGAGCCGCAACATCACCGTCAATTGCGTCGCGCCCGGCATGATTGACACCATCATGACGCAGAGTCTGCCGGAAGCGCAGAGAGCCGCCCTGCTGGCGCACATTCCGCTGGGGCGCCTGGGGCGTCCGGAGGACGTTGCCGCCGCCGTGGCCTTCCTCGCCTCTCCCGCCGCCGCTTACATCACCGGCGCGACGCTGCATGTCAATGGCGGCATGTACATGTAGCCCGGAAGACGAAGGATGGCGCAACAGACGCCGCGTCAGCGGCGGTAACAATACTGTCCCCTGTCTTCCGAATTTGGTAAACTGGCGAGGTTTTTTCATGTCCCCGATTCGGGAAGGAGTTTTTCAATGGAACAAATCGTAGAGCGCGTCAGAAAAGTTGTGGTGGATCAGTTGGGCGTGGATGAAGCCAACGTCAAGCTGGAGTCTTCCTTTGTGGAAGACCTGGGCGCGGATTCCCTGGATGCCGTTGAACTGGTGATGGCGCTGGAAGAGGAATTTGAATGTGAAATTCCCGACGAGGAAGCCGAGAAAATCACTACAGTGGAAAGCGCGGTCAACTATATCTTGGCGCACCAGAAATAATCCGTTATCCATTTCACGAAACCGGGGCCGACCATGCGCAAGTCGGCCTTCCTTTTTACGCGCATGACTTGATGAATCATTACTGGAGAACGAGTTGGCGCATCGCAGAGTAGTCGTAACCGGCCTGGGCATCATCAGTCCCGTCGGCAACACGGTCGAGGCGGCATGGCAGAACATTCTGGCGGGACGTTCCGGCATTGTCGCCACCAGCAAGTTTGACGCCGCCGCGTTTCCCAGTCGCGTCGCGGGCGAAGTCCGGGATTTCGATGTCGATGCCTACATGTCCTCCAAGGAAGCGCGCCGCCTGGACACTTTCATTCATTACGGCACGGCGGCCGGCATTCAGGCCGTGCGCGACGCCGGTCTGGAGGCGAATCCCGCCGACGGGGAGCGCATCGGCGTTTGCATCGGCTCCGGCATCGGCGGCCTGCCCATGATCGAAAACGGCGCTTACAGCTACATGGCCAAGGGTCTGCACAAGGTCTCGCCCTTTTTCGTGCCCGGTTCCATCATCAACATGATTTCCGGCAACCTTTCCATCGTGTTCGGCTTCAAGGGACCGAACATCGCCATGGTTAGCGCTTGCACCACAGGCACGCATTCCATCGGCGAGGCGGCGCGCATCATCCGGTACGGCGACGCGGACGTAATGGTGGCGGGCGGCGCGGAAGCCTGCATTTCGCCGGTGTGTGTCGCTGGTTTTTGCGCCGCGCGCGCGCTGTCGTGCAGGAACGACGATCCCGCCACGGCCAGCCGCCCTTGGGACAGGGGCAGGGATGGTTTCGTCATCAGCGAAGGCGCGGGCGTGCTGGTGCTGGAAGAGTGCGAACACGCCAAGGCGCGCGGCGCGCGGATTTACGCCGAACTCATTGGCTACGGCATGAGCGGTGACGCCTATCACATGACTGCGCCCAATACCGACGGCCCGCGCCGCTGCATGTTGGCGGCGCTGAAGGACGCGGGCGTCAACGCGGATGAAGTGCGCTATATCAACGCCCACGGCACGTCCACGCAGCTGGGCGACAAGAACGAAACGGAAGCCATCAAACAAGCGTTTGGCGCGGCGGCGAAAAAACTGGTGGTCAATTCCACCAAGTCCATGACCGGACATCTGCTGGGCGGCGCGGGCGGCGTCGAATCCCTGTTTACCGTGCTGGCGCTGCATCATCAGGTATCGCCGCCAACCATCAACATCATCGAGCAGGATCCAGAATGCGATCTGGATTATTGCGCCAACACGGCGCGGGAAATGAAGATCGACATCGCCATCAACAACAACTTTGGCTTCGGCGGCACCAACGGCTCGCTGGTATTCCGGCAGATCTGATCGCCCGCCATCCTCTGTGCGCGGAACGCGACCATGCGTTTCCCGATTGTCATCGAACTGCGTCCTTCCCGTCTCTTGCTGCGCGCGCTGTTCATCCTGCACGCGCTGGCCGCTCTGGGCGTCTGTCTGGCCGGATGGTCGGCGACCTTGTTCTGGGTCGCGCCGGGCGCGCTTTTGTTTTTGTTGTTGAGCGGCATTCATGCCGTCGCGCGACATTGGCGTCTGCAAACGCGAACACTCTGGTTGTATGCCGACGGCACAATTGGTCTGGCGCGCGCGGAAAGGCCGCAGCCGCTTCTTGCAAGCCCGCGCCCCGGTATTCTGGCGCTGCCCTGGATTTGCGTTTTCTCCTGGCGTCTCATGGATGATGTTCTCGCCGATGACACGCCCCGCAGCGGCACGCTCACCCTTTTGCCCGACAGCGCCGACGCGGACGCGCTGCGTCGCCTGCGCCTCTGGCTAA
The DNA here is from genome assembly GCA_031278735.1 of Zoogloeaceae bacterium. Lineage (GTDB taxonomy): Bacteria > Pseudomonadota > Gammaproteobacteria > Burkholderiales > Rhodocyclaceae > Azovibrio. Next base: position 584 of record JAITJU010000076.1, on the reverse strand, counting down.
AACGGGAAGCGGAAAGTCGGGCGGCAATCCGTTAGAACAGACCAACAAGGCGCATGCCGCAGGTTATTTGCCCTGGTCATAATGATTTTCCATTGGCTCGCGGGCATTCAGGCCATATGCGATCCGTAAATCCCGCTAACCGGGAGAATCGTTGTGACCGTCTCCATGAAGTTAGGGGAGAAAGAGATGTCGGCGCCCCTATCGAAAGCTGTGAGGAAAAGAATTCTTGCGGTCGGAGAAGAAGGAGCGAGCCGATTGCCAGGGAGAGGGGCGAGCATGAGCGCGATCATGCGATTTCGGCATTGTTGAAGCGCGGGCAAGGAAAGTGGAGCGGATGAAGGAATAGCCAGACACTGGCTTGCGGGAACTCATGGAAACGTTTTCTCTGTCCGTCAGCGCGCATGACGGCATTCGCGCGAACCTCATGTCCCTGCGGATGAATTGCCGCAGTTTCCAATATGGGTATGACGTTGTATAATGGGCGCGTTTTTGGCGTCGGAAAATCTTGACGTCTGCCCAATCCGTCGTTTTCCACGCGAATGTAAGGAGTCTTGGAATTGCGCGCCCCCTTGATTTGGACGCTA
>JAITJU010000067.1 GCA_031278735.1 Zoogloeaceae bacterium | reverse complement strand
GGCGCAGGGAATCCCGTTCTTCCTGCATGGAGCGTTTTTCCTGCTCCACTTGCAGGGAAAGGCTGAGACTTTGCCCGACCAGGCTGGCGATCATTTCCAGAAAGCGCGCATGTTCTTCCAGCAGGGGATCATCTTCTGTCGCGGGCTGCACGGCGAAAACGCCTTTCAGGCTGCCCGCCGCCTTGATGGGCACGGCGATGATCGGCAGATCGGGATCGTAGACGCCCGTCTTGTTGATGAAGCGGTGGTCGTCGCCGATGCGGGGCAGGATGACAGGGCGATCCTTTTCCATGACGAAGCCGATGATGCCTTCGCCGGGCCGGTAGCGCACGGGTTCAAGATGATCGGTATTGATGCCATGCACCCGTTGCACCAGAAGGTCGCCGTCCGGTTCCACCACGCTGACCAGTCCGTGTTGCAATCCGGCGTCTTCGTCCAGGATGTGCAACACTTCCCCGATGGTTTCCCGGTAATTCAGCGAACAGGAGAGGATCTGGCTGACCTTGTACAAGGCACTCATCTGCGCAAGCCGCAGGTCGTGGGTTTCGCAGCGGCCAGTACAGGGCGGGGAGGGGGGATGGATTTTCACCGGGATTTTCGTGTTCATTCTTTATCTCCCCGTGCGTCATTTTGTACGGCGATTTTGTTTTCCAACGGCAGTTCGACCAGCGCGCGGCATCCACCGCCCGGCGCGTCGCGCAGCGCCAGCGTGCCGCCGTGTTCGATGGCGGCTTGCAGGGCGCGGGAAAGCCCGGTGCCCAGATGTTGTTTCTGATTGCCACGGGTAGTGAAAAACGGCTCGAAGGCTTTCAGCCGCAACCCGACGGGCACGCCCGGCCCCCGGTCGTCGATGATGATTTCCGCGCAGTCCTGCTTCAGCCGGGTTGTCAGGCTGATTTCGCGCGTTTTCCAGCCGCGTTGCGATAGCGCGTCGATGGCGTTGTCCACCAGCGCCTTGAAAAGCGAATGCAATTGCAGGGGACGGCCCAGGATGGCGGGCAGAGCGGTGGCGGGCCGCCAGTTGACGGTAATGCCATTGGAGAGCATGCGCGCGGTACAGACATCCAGCACGTCGCGCAGCACCGCATTCAGGTTGACAGGCGCGAAGGCTTCGTGGGTATCCAGCGGGATCAACTGACGCAGTTCTTCCAGATGCGCGCGGCCTTCCGCCAGCGCTGCGGAGAGTGCTCCGGACATGGCGGGTTCCCGGCTTTTCAGCATACCGATGGCGGAGCGCATGACGTTCAGCGGCCCTTCGAGCCGGTAGAGCGCGGCGGAAAGGCTCTCGCGCAGCACTTCGGTATGTTCTTCCTCCGCCAGAAGGGCGCGCAGGGCGGTGAGACGCGCCCGTTCCTGTTCCTGACGCAGGGCGCTGATGTCGCTGATGACCAGAAGCAGGTAATGACAGGCCGTTGATTTGACGCAGCCATCGTCTTCCGTAACCAATGGAATGGCCGAGCAGGAAAAACAGCGCGCCGCGCCGCCGGGTTGGTCGATGCGCAGTTCCTGTGCGTGGAATTCCCCGGAAGCGCCAGCCCCCAGGAGAGAAACGCGCCAGTCCGGTCGGGCCATGTCCAGCACCAGATGTGCCGGTTTTGGCACGGCCAGTTCGGCGGAGAGCTTTCTGTATTCCCGGTTGTCCAGGATGACCTCGCCGCTTTCTTCCAGCAGCGCCAGCGCCATCGGGGCTTCATCTACCACGAGTTCAACCAGCACCTGACGGAAGATTTCCGGCGGCAGCCCGGCGCATATCTTGCTGTCGCGCAGACAGGGAAAGTTCTTGGGGTTCATGCAGGGAAAGTTCTTGGGGTTCATGCCCAAGGTTCAGCACGTTTTGTGCCTGCACGGTTCCGTGGTGAAGGAGACGGGCAGTCCGGCGGATGTGGCTTGAAATGGCGACGACGCGAAATGCCAGTCGATTCGCGCACTTTCTTTTCCCGCTCAGAGAGGTCGACAGGGCGCACCGTTTTGGTGCGTACAGTTTCGGCGCGCGAGCTTCCGGCACGGTCCGTGCGGCAAGAAAGAGGTGCGATGGGCGAGATTCCGGGGGCGGGCGGGTTACCGCCTGAAATCCCCTGTCGTCTTCCTGACAAAGCGTTCTGCGCGCTTTGTTGGAAAATAATAAGCCATTGTTTACAAACAATAAATATTCTGGCATGACACTTGCTGTTGGCTCCGCGACCACTTCAGGAATCTTCAAGATGTGTTTGCCTGTTCCTCTCAATGCCATGCCTTCCGGCGGTGCTTGCGGCGCGGTGTCCGATGCGCTCTTGCACTTGCCTGAGCCTATCCGCGCCAAAGTGCGGGATCATCCCTGTTACTCGGAGGAGGCGCATCATCATTTTGCCCGCATGCACGTTGCCGTCGCGCCCGCCTGCAATATTCAGTGCCATTACTGCAACCGCAAATACGATTGCGCCAACGAATCTCGTCCCGGCGTGGCGTCGGAGTTGCTCACGCCCGCCCAGGCCGTGAGGAAGGCGCTGGCGGTCGCGGCGACGATTCCACAGATGACGGTGCTCGGCATCGCCGGGCCGGGCGACTCGCTGGCCAACCCCGAACGTACCTTCGAGACCTTTCGCCAGCTTTGTGAAAAAGCGCCGGACATCAAATTGTGCCTGTCGACCAACGGGCTGAATCTGCCCGAATATGTGGACGAAATCGCCCGGCACAATATCGGCCATGTGACGATCACCATCAACTGTCTCGATCCCGAAATCGGCATGCGGATATATCCGTGGATTTTCTGGAAAAACCGGCGCATTCGCGGCAGGGAAGCTGCCGCCATTCTGATTGAACAGCAGCAAAGAGGGCTGGAGATGCTGGCCGCGCGGGGCATTCTGGTGAAGGTGAATTCGGTGATGATTCCCGGCGTGAATGATGAACACCTGAAGGAAGTCTCGCGCACAGTGAAGGCCAGGGGAGCGTTCCTGCATAACGTCATGCCCTTGATCGCCGAGCCGGAACATGGGAGCTATTACGGAATCATGGGGCAGCGAGGCCCCACGGCGGCGGAATTGCAGGCGCTTCAGGATGCGTGCGCGGGCGATATGGCGATGATGCGGCATTGCCGCCAGTGTCGGGCGGACGCCGTGGGGCTGTTGGGTGAGGACAGGGGCGCGGAATTCGCGCTGGACAAGCTCGATGCCATATCCGTTGATTACGATCTCGCCCTGTCCCGGCGCCAGGAAACGCGCGCGGCCATCTTCCGCAGGCTGGACGCCGGACGAGAGACCAGACGCGCGTTCAGGGTTTGGAAAACGGAGACGAAGGTCATGACAACGATCATTCCAGCGCAAGAACCGGAATGCCGTGCGCCTCCCACGGCCACAGACTGTCGCCCGGTAGTGATGGCGGTCGCCACGGCTGGACAGGGACTGATCAACCAGCACTTCGGACATGCCAGGGAATTCCTGGTGTACGAAGCCTCTCCCGCGGGCGCGCGCTTCATCGGCCATCGCAAGGCGGATCTGTACTGCGCGGGCGCGAAGGATTGCGACGAGGAAGAGGAGGATGAGGAAGGCCGTTCCGCCGCGTCCATCCTGGAACGCACGATTGCCGCCCTCTCCGGCTGCGAGGTGTTGCTCTGCGCCAGGATTGGCTATGCGCCCTGGAAACGGCTGGAAGCGGCAGGCATCCAGCCGAACGGCGAGCATGCAATGGAAGACATCAAGGACGCGGTACTGGCGGTATACCGGGAAATGGCGGCGACCGGGAAACTCGCTCCCGTCCGGCAAGAACGCGCGTGACTTCGCGCGGAGAAAATCGCCATGGCGCTTTCCATCACCGAAGTCTGTACCGGCTGCTGGGCATGCATCGGGGTTTGTCCCAATCAGGCTATCCATGCCGACGAGCCGATATTTGCCATCGACCCGGAAAAATGCACCGAATGCGTGGCCGAATTTGCGGAGGCCCAATGCGCCGCCATCTGCCCGATTGAATGTGCTATCGTCGATGAATTGGGCGCGCCCCTGAATCCCCCCGGCAGTCTGACCGGAATCCCGTCCGAAAACTGGCGCGTGGAGATCGTCCGGTTGTGAGCGGACATCGCCCAACATTTCGTTGCAGAGGGAGAGGCCAGAAGCCGCGCTTTTGGCCTCTCCCTGGACTTTCCACGATAGGTTACTCAATGCCCATGTCCGCCACTTTTCTTCGCAATGCCAATGCCGGGGCTCCCATGGATAATAGCCCTCGAGACTTCAAGGTTATCATTGCCAGTGCTGTAAACGATCGCGATGGCATTGGAATTGAAATCCATATCGGCAATGAATTGGTGCTGGAGATTTTCCGCGGCGACACAAAAAAACCCAGGGAGGTTCGCCTGCACAAACAAGATGTGCCGCTGGACATTATCGAGTTCAAAAGAGAAATGCCCTGGGGCTTCATTGAAGATGACATCCGGCAGGAGTGAACGCACAACATGGCGCACATCGTCTTCTACGAAAAACCCGATTGCAGCGGCAATGCCCGGCAAAAGGCGCTGCTGGAAGCCGCCGGGCATACGCTTGATGTCAGGAGCCTGCTCGCCGAGCATTGGACGCGCGAGCGCCTGCTGGATTTTTTCGCGCCCCTGCCCGTGCCGGAATGGTTCAACCGCAGCGCGCCCCGGATCAAGGCGGGAGAGATCGACCCTGACCATATCGACGCGCTGACGGCCATCCGGTTGCTGCTGGACGACCCGCTGCTGGTGCGGCGTCCGCTGATGGAATGCGCGGGACGCCGCCACGTGGGTTTCGTGCCGGAGGCCGTCGACGCCTGGGTCGGCTTGAACGGATTGCGCGCCGATGCCGCCGAACTCGCCTGCCAGGGCAGCGATGCCTGTCATGGGTACGAGGGCGCGCCTGAAAACACGTCCGAAAAAACATGAGGAGGAGTTGATGCCCGAAACTGAGATTACCTTTGCCGACATTGGCGTTACCCTGACCGTGCCCGCCCCTGGCGACCGCAGACTGCCCCGCCAGGCGCGGGCGCTGGGCGGAGAAATCGTGCTTAGGGCAGGCTGACGCTCGCGCGCGCCGCCATGAGGCATCCGTATGACCACGCGCCACCTGCTCCAGGCCGAATTGCTCGCGCGTCCCGCCGCGTCCCGTGTGCTCGCCGACCCGAATCGCCCCGTGCTGGCCAGTCTGCTGGCGGGGCATCTGTGCGGAGAAGGCGTGCTGCCCGCCGATCTGGGGTTGCCCGGCGCGGAACTGGAGAACCTGTGGAATGCCTGTTTCCCCGGCGATCGTCCCGTGCCCGTTTTGCCCAACCAGGCCGCCGACCTCTCCGGCATGTCCGAACGCCAGGATCTGATCGACCTGCTGCTGGCGCACCGGGCGGCGCGCTTTCCCTCGGAAAGCTGGCTGACCTTCATCGTGGCGGCGGCCTGCGCGGGCAGCGACCATCTCTGGCATGATCTGGGACTGGCGAACCGCGGCGAACTCTCTCATCTGCTCTACAACGCCTTTCCGTCGCTCGCCCGGCAAAATACCGGGGACATGAAGTGGAAGAAATTCCTCTACCGCTTCTACTGCGCCCGCGACGGCATCTATGCCTGTCCATCCCCCTCCTGCGGCGAGTGCGTCGATTATGCCCACTGCTTCAGCCCAGAAACCTGAGACGAACGCCCAGGCCGAATATGCGAAACGCGCCAGGGGCGCTTACCTGGGGCTGGCAGTGGGCGATGCCTTGGGCGCGACGGTAGAATTTCTCACGCCGCGGGAGATTCGCTGCAATTTCGCCCGTCAGGGCGGCGTACACAAGGAAATCGCCGGTGGCGGCTGGCTCCATCTGCGTCCGGGACAGGTCACGGACGATACCGCCATGTCCCTGGCGCTGGGCGAGGCCATCCTCGCCAATGGCGGCAAGGTCGAGGCGCTGGCCTCTGCGCTGGCCTTTGACCGCTGGATGCACGCCAAGCCCATCGACATCGGCAACACCGTGCGCCGCAACCTCATCCGCTTTCGCCAGACCGGCATCCCGGAAGCCCCGGAAAGCGAACACGATGCCGGCAACGGCGCCGTCATGCGCCTGTTGCCCGTGGCGCTCTGCACGGTGGGACGGGGTGAGGCGGAAATCATCGCCGCCTTGAAGGCGCAGGCACACGTCACCCACAACAACCCGATCTCCGATGCCGGCTGCCTCTGCCTGACGCGCATGTTGCACCTTGCCCTGCGGGGCGGCGCGCGGGCGGCGCTGGAGGCGGAAGCCATGGCGCTGGAATCCATCCGTCCGGAATACGCTTGGAGCGAAGCGGGCAGGATGAGGATGCGGCGCCGGGAAAATCCCAGCGCTTATGTGGCGCACACACTCGCCGCCGTGTTCCAGGCTTTCTTTTCCACCGACGGCTTCGAGTCCTGCCTGATCGACGTCGTCAACCGGGGTGGCGACGCCGACACCACCGGCGCGATCGCGGGCGCCCTGGCCGGCGCCTGGTACGGCGAAAACCAGATTCCCCCGCGCTGGAAAAACGCGCTGGACAAAACCATCGCCCGCCGCTGCGAAGAACAGGCGGAGGCGCTGGGGATCAGAAGTCAGGAATCAGAAAATTCACGTGAACGAAGACCGGAAATGAACGAAAAACCATGAGAGCGTTTGCCTCCTCAAGCAGCGTGAAGCGCCAGCAATTCTTTCTGATTCTTGACGCCTAGCCTGATTACCTCGGCATCTCCGGCGAGAAGCAATAAAAACTTCTCGCTTCTTCGCCGCTTTCCTCGTTCCGGATTTCGTGCCAGGTCAGCCAGCGGTCGTCGCGCAGACGCCAGGCGGCAAGTGATTCTCCGTAGATCAGCACGACATAGAATTCTTCCCCGTCATCGGAACGCGGCTCGAACAATCCGAAACGGTGGGCGATGAAGCAGGGTTTGCCGTCTCCGTCTTCGCCGATGCAGCGTTCGGCGGCCATTTCGTAATCCCGGTAATGACGGATATCCAGGGGTGTGATGATCAGCGCCTGGTATTCCGGCGGCAAATGCTCCCGCCAGAGGCGCGAGCATGTTTCCTTCCGGACGGGATGCTTGCCGCTCGCGGCATGGAGTTGTGCGCGGGTGTGCATGAAAATTCCTGATCTTCAGGCCAAGAGCGCCACGGACTTGACTTGCGCCACGATGGACAGTCCCGGCGCGACACCGAGCGCGACGCGGGAGCGTTCGGTGATGCGCGCCAGCAGGAGCGTGCCGTCGGGCAATCTGAGTTGCGCCAGCACATGACCGGGAGTATCCGCGGCGGCAACGGTTTGCACACGGGCAAAGAAGGTGTTCAGGATGCTGCTGTCGCCATGCGTCGCCAGCGCGAGGCTGACATCGCTGGCGTGGATGCGGCAGCGCAGGCGGCTGCCAAGCGGCTTGTCCTGGCGGGAAACGTAGAGATGCCCGCCGGGGAATTCCAGGCGGGTGAGGCCGTCCGCTTCGTGGGCGGCGACCGTCGTCTCCAGCACGACGCCCGCGTCGTCGGCGAAGGCGGGGGGCAGATCGACGCGCGCCAGGGTCGCCAGCGCCGGGCCGCTCGCGGCGACCTGGCCGTTTTCCAGCAGCACCAGATGATCGGCCAGTCGCGCCACTTCGTCGGGCGCGTGGCTGACATAGAGCACGGGAATATCCAGTTCTTCGCGCAGCTTTTCGAGATAGGGCAGGATTTCCAGCTTGCGTTTCAAATCCAGCGCCGCCAGTGGTTCATCCATGAGCAGCAGCCGGGGACGGGTGAGGAGCGCGCGGGCGACGGCGACTCGTTGCCGCTCGCCGCCGGAAAGACCTTCCGGCGCGCGGTCGAGCAGCGGACGAATGCCGAGCAGATCGACGCTGGCGTCGAACCCCGCGCCCGCCTGGTTGCCCGAACGCTTCATGCCGTATTCCAGATTTTTGCGCACCGAAAGATGAGAAAACAGGCTGGCCTCCTGAAACACCAGTCCCAGGGGACGTTTGTGGGTGGGCAGGAATATGCCGCGTATTTTTCCTTGTTCTTCTTTCTGCCAGATTTCGCCTGCGACCACCAGACGCCCCCTGGCGCGGTTCAGGCCGGCAAAACAGCGCAGGAGCGTGGTTTTGCCGGAACCGGAATGTCCGAACAGGACGGTGACGCCCTTGTCCGGCAGACGCAAATCCACCTGGAGGCGAAAGTCGGGATAAGCGAGCTGGAAATTGGCCTCGATCACCGGCTCCACCCTTTGTGTCCGCGTCTGCCATAGAGCGCCAGCAGCACCAGGAAGCTGAAAATTACCATGCCTGCCGCGAGGATGTGCGCTTCTCCGTATTCCATCGCTTCCACATAATCGTAGATGCGCACCGACAACACCTGGGTCTTGCCGGGAATGTTGCCGCCGATCATCAGCACCACGCCGAATTCGCCTATCGTGTGCGCGAAGCCGAGAATGGCCGCGGTGACAAAACCGGGACGCGCCAGCGGCAGGGCGACGCTGAAAAAGGCGTCGAGCGGACTCGCCCGCAGGCTGGCGGCGACTTCCAGCGGACGTTCGCCCATTGCCTCGAAGGCGTTCTGGATGGGTTGCACCACGAAGGGCAGGGAATAGAACACGGAGGCGATCACCAGCCCGGTGAAGGAAAAGGACAACACGCCCCAGCCGAGCGCCTGGGTGATTTTTCCCATCAAACCGTGCGGCCCCATGAAGAGCAACAGATAAAACCCCAGCACCGTCGGCGGCAGCACCAGCGGCAGCGCCACCACCGCGCCGATTGGCCCTTTCCAGCGGGAACGGGTGCGCGACAGCCACCAGGAGATTGGCGTCCCGATGAGCAGGAGCAAAACCGTCACCAGGCTCGCCAGCTTGATGGTGAGCCAGATGGCGGAGAGGCTGGAAGTTTCCATGACCGGTCCGAAGCGGGCAGGGGGGGCAAACCGCCTTACAGGCCGTAGCCGTAGGACTTGATGACGGCGGCGGCCTTCGGCCCCTTGAGGTAGTCGACCAGCGCGCTGGCGGCGGGATTGCCGCCGCCCTTGCCGAGAATCACTGCGTCCTGGCGGATGGGTTCATACAGATCGCCCGGCACGATCCAGGCGGAACCGCCGGTGATCTTGCCGTCCTTGTAGACCTGGGAGAGCGCCACGAAGCCCAGTTCCGCATTGCCGGTGGAAATGAACTGGTATGCCTGGGTGATGTTCTCGCCCTGCACAAACTTGGGGCGCAGGGTTTCCAGAAGCCCCAATCTGGTCAACGCCTCGATGGCGGCCGCCCCGTACGGCGCGGTCTTGGGATTGGCGATGGAAAGATGCTGGAAATCCCCTTTCTTCAACACTTCCTCCTTGCCGTCCAGATAGCCTTCCTGCGCGCTCCACAACACCAGCGTGCCGATGGCGTAGGTGAAACGGCTGCCGGGCGCGATGGCGCCTTCCTTCTCCAGCTTGATGGGCGTAGTGTCATCGGCGGAGAAAAACACCTCGAACGGCGCGCCGTTCTTGATCTGGGTATAGAGCGCCCCTGTCGCGCCGAAAGAGGCCGTGACCTTGTGGCCTGTATCCTTCTCGAATTCGACGATGATCGCCTTCAGGGGCGCGGTGAAATTGGCGGCGGAAGCGACCTGCACTTCCTCGGCCTGCGCCTGCCAGGGAAACATCGCCGATGCGGACAGGATGGCGGCCAGGAGGAACGATTTGTGAAAACGGCATGACAACATGATGCGGCTCCTTTCGTTGCGTTGAAAAAATGGTTTCAGACACAGAGAATGACGGCGGACGCTTCGATCACAGCGCAGACCGGCGTTCCCGGCGCCAGTTCCAGACGGTTCGCGCTATCGCGCGTCACCATGGCGCAGACGCTTTTCCCTCCCGGCAGGGAAAGAATGACTTCGGCATTGACCTGTCCCGTGTGGATATGGGTCACTTTCCCCCACAGGTGATTGCGCGCCGTGGTTCGCCCTTCCCTGTCGGTCATGAGCAGCACCGACGAGGATTTCACCAGCGCGTACACTTCCATGCCTATGGCGAGTCCCAGGGTTTCGGCGGATTCGCGGGTGATCACCGCCGCCAGTTCATTGGCGTCATCGAGTTTCAGATACACCTCGTAATCCACTTCCCCGGCGCGCAGCGCGACGATGGCGCCGGCGAACTGGTTGCGGGCGCTGGTTCTCATCGACATGCGCCGCAAGACCTGGCGGAACTGGGCAAAATTGCCCGCCTCGCCCTCGTTCATGCTTGCCGCCAGACGATCCAGCGCCGCTTGGTATTCGGCCTCCAGCGCGCGGTACAGGGCCACGATCCGGTGACCGTAATCGGTCAGACGTGTGCCGCCGCCGTGCTTGCCGCCCACGATCCGCATCACCAGCGGCTCGCTTGCCAGATTGTTCATGGCGTCCACGGCATCCCAGGCTGCCTTGTAGGAAAGCGGCACGAACCGGGCGGCGCTGTTGATGGAGCCGTGCCGGTCAATCGCTTCCAGAAGGCGGATGCGCTTGTCGCCCAGAAATGTCCCGATCCCGGTTTCCACTTCCAGACGGCTTTTGAGATGAGGTAAGTTTTGTTCCATGATTTGTCTCAATATTAACAAGAACATAACGCGGATCATACAAATGCTTGTCCGGCAAAAAACACCGGAAGTTTTTCCGAACCGCGTTCTCCAGAAACGTGTGGCTTCGGCGTTTGCGCTATGTTTGCCTCTCCAGAACGCTTCCTGATAGGATGGCGGCTCCGACAAAACAGCCGTTACCCGCAACCGATACAGCGAAAATCGTGCCCGCCTGAAAACGGCGCGGCGTGAAAAATTTTGCAGCGCGCCTGAATCTCGTGCGGGAGAAAGAGAACGCCCTATGAACATCAGCGCCCGTAACGTCTTTTCCGGCATCATCACCGACATTACCGTCGGCCCCGTCAACAGCCAGGTCGAGTTGACCACCGCGGGCGGCGACAAGATTATCGCCGTCGTCACCAGCGCCAGCGTCGCCGAACTGGAGCTTGCGCCGGGCAAACCCGCCAACGCCTACGTCAAGGCGCCCTGGGTCATCGTGCTGGCGGGGCATCCCGGCATCCGCTTTTCCGCCCGCAATCATCTGGAAGGAAGCGTACAACAGATCGTCAAGGGCGCGGTCAATTCTGAAGTCGCCATCCAGCTTCCCGGCGGCACGCCGGTGTACGCCGTCATCACCAACGAGGCCGCCCTGGAACTCGCCCTGAAACCCGGCGCCCCGGTCGCCGTGCTCTTCAAGGCCAGCCACGTCATCCTGGGCGTCCCGACCTGATCCGTCCGCGATGCCCGCGTTCTTCGGCTGAAATCGCGCAGACTGAAAAAAAAGCGAGGATAAAGCCGGGCGCGCCTCCCGCGCCGTCATTGCGAGGGCGATGCCCGCGGCAATCCATGCGGCGGTTCCGCCGCGCAATGACGATGATTACGGGACGGTTTTATCTGTTTCCCGAACCCTGAACCGTAAACATCGTAAATTTCTGTTGCGCAACGTCATGAACATGGCGGACAATTTGCCCCGGTTTTCCGGAGATTTTTCCTCCGGGGAACGTCTTTTTCCCTGCCGGAGCATCGCATGAACGCCCTGTCTGTAATGACAT
>JAITJU010000066.1 GCA_031278735.1 Zoogloeaceae bacterium | reverse complement strand
CCCCCACCGGCGCGCAAACCCCGTTGCGCACCCGGTAACGGCGTGGCCGAAAACAGAACATCCGCGTCGGATGCGCGCCGCCGCAGCCGCCCGCCGCGTCGCAGCGCCCGCAACCGCCCTCCATGACTTCCACCAGCGCATAACCGCCCGCATCAACCCGCAACACCCGCGCCGTCCGCAGGATCAGCGGCGTAACGGCATCGGCGGAAAAATCGGGCATGGCTTGTCGAGAGGACAAGAAGACAGAAAACAATCGGCAACCAGGCGCTGCGCGCGCGCCCGCAAACTTTTACCGTCCTCCGTTTTCCGCGCAAGGCAAAGCGGGCGCTTCGCCTTGCGCGGCTGTCCTCTGTCCTTTCCGTCTTCTGGAATTACAGACGTTCGTAGATGGTGGTAATGCCTTGGCCGCCGCCGATACACATGGTTGCAAGGCCGTAGCGACCGCCGACGCGTTGCAGTTCGTGCAGGAGCTTGGTGACAATCACACTGCCCGTGGCGCTGACCGGATGCCCCAGAGCAATGGCGCCGCCATTGGGATTGGTCTTGGCGGGATCGAGATCAAGCCCCTTGGCAACCGTCAGGGACTGCGCGGCAAAGGCTTCGTTGGCCTCGATGACATCAATCTGATCCAGCGTCAGACCCGCCTTCTTCAGCGCCAGTTTGGTCGCGGGAATCGGGCCTTCACCCATCACGTCGTTGGGAACGCCCGCAATGCCGTAAGCCACCAGACGCGCCAGCGGCTTCAATCCGGCAGCGGCGGCGCGAGCGGCATCGGCCAGAACCAGAAAAGCCGCGGCGTCGTTGATGCCGGAAGCATTGCCCGCCGTTACCGTGCCGTCTTTCTTGAAGGCGGGACGCATTTTCGCCAACGTTTCCAGCGTGGTGTCGGGCTTCAGGTGTTCATCGGCATCAAAAACGATGTCGCCTTTCCTGCTTTTCAGCGTGATGGGAACGATCTGCCCCTTGAAGTATCCAGCGGCGCGGGCGGCGGCGGCGCGTTTTTGCGATTCCAGCGCGAAGGCGTCCTGGTCCTCGCGGGTAATGCCCCATTTGGTCGCCAGATTTTCAGCGGTAATGCCCATGTGCCCGACGCCGAAGGGGTCGGTAATCACCGACACCATCGCGTCAATGGCGGCGGTGTCGCCCATGCGCGCGCCGGAACGCAGCGCGGGCAGCAGGTACGCGCCGCGCGACATGACTTCCACGCCGCCCGCCAGCGCGTAATCCGCGTCTTCGAGCATGATGGCCTGGGCGCAGGAAACGATGGCCTGCATCGCGGAACCGCACAGACGATTGACCGCGAAGACGACCGAATCCATGGACAGACCGCCCTGAATGGTGGCCACGCGCGAAACATAGGGATAGCGGCTTTCCGTGGGAATGATGTTGCCCATGGCGGCAAAGCTGATTTGTTTGGGGTCGACGCCAGAACGCGCGATGGTTTCCTTGATGACCAGTCCGCCCAGATCGGCGGGCTCCATATCCTTCAGCGAACCGTTGAACGCGCCAACGGCGGAACGGGCGGCGCTGAGTACAACAATATCCTTAAGCATTGAACAACTCCTCTTTCAAGATGAATAGGCCGCCAAACCGGCAAGCCCGAACAACAGCAACAGCGAAAGCCATAACACAATGGCGCGCCAGACCAGCCCCACGGCGCTCTGCATGAATTCCACATCCGCCGCTTCACCGATACCCGAATCACCATTGCCGTTTTCCTTGCCTCCCGCATGGTCAGGCCAAATCGCGGCATCCGGAACATCAAGGGCAAGACGTACGCCCAGAGCGCCCGCCCCGCTGGCAATGACGATGCCGAGACCGGGATCATACCAGCGCGTCGCGTATCTGCGCCAGCAGTAAAACGCATCCACAAAATTGCCCATGACCGCGAAAACCATGGCGGTCACGCGCGCGGGCAGCCAATCCAGCACCCAGAAAAACTGGCGGGCGAAGCGCCCGAACGCCCCGCGCGCGCACCAGTTTTCACACAACAAATGCGACAGGCGATACAAAACCGCCCCCAAAGGCCCCGGCAAAAGCACGAACCACAACAGCACGGCAAAGACATGCCGATGCGCCGAAACCAGCGCCGTCTCAATCGTCATGCGCGCCAGTTCGCCCGCGTCGCCGGAAGCGACATTCTCGCCGCGCCATTCGGCCAGCAACGCCCGCGCCCGCGCCACATCGCCCAAGCGCAACGCCAGCTGAATATCCGTATAAAAATGGCTGAACTGGCGAAACCCCAAGGTCAGATACAGCGCCAGCACATCAAACAGAAAAACCAGCACCCCGAAACGATGCAAAAGCGCGTAGGCCGCGCCCAGCAGCGTGACCGGCAGCAAAACCGCCAGCGCCGCGCCAAGTATGCCTTGCCGATACGTTCCCGCGTCCACATGCCGCGCCCAGAACGCCGCCCATGCCCGCACAGGCCGCGCTATCCAGCGCGGATAATCCAGAGGCCGCAATTGCTCCAGCAAAAAGACCAAGACGAGAGCGAAAAAACTCATCCGAATTTCCAGCCCGCCAGAAATTGAAGAGAGCGCGATCATAACAGATCGGAAGGCAGCGGCCAGGACAATCGCGCCAAATCATACAGCATATTTCCACAAAAAGAGGCAAGCATTCATCCGCCTTCCGACCGTCTGACCGCCTCGAACAGGCAGACCCCGGCGGCGACGGCGACATTGAGGCTTTCCGTGCCGCCGCGCATGGGGATATGGACACGCTGGTCGCAGGTCTCCAGAACCAGGCGGCGCACCCCCTTGCCTTCCGCGCCCAGCACCCAGACGGTGGCAGCAGGCCACTGGGCGGCATAGAGGCTTTGGGGCGCCTCGCCCGTCGCGCCGATGACGTGGATGTCGCGTTCTTTCAGTTCGCGCAAGGTGCGCGCCAGATTGGTGACGGTGATGTACGGCACACTTTCCGCCGCGCCGCTAGCGACCTTGATGGCGACCTCCGTCAGTCCCACCGCCCTGTCGCGGGGCGCGATGACCGCATGGACGCCCGCGCCGTCGGCAACACGCAGGCAGGCGCCCAGATTGCGCGGATCGGTGACGCCATCAAGCGCCAGCAGAAAAGGCGGCGTCTCCAACGTATCAAGCACGTCATCGATGAAAACCGCCTTGCGCCCGCCCTCCAGCCGCGCCATGACGCCCTGATGACGCGCCCCGGGCAACATGGCGTCCAGACGCCTGCCGTCCATGAGACTGAGACGGACGCCGCAACGCTCGACATACCGGAGCAGGTCTTGCACCCGTTTGTCGCCTTTTTCACGGCGACTGGCGTCGATCAGGATTTCCCGCACCGCTTCCGGATCATGGCGGAGCTTGGCGGTAATGGCGTGAAAGCCGAAAATCAGGCGTGTGGACATTGCTGTTGTCCTCAGCCCCCCATCTTTCCTTCCTCCAGATACCGCAGATGCCAGGAAAGGCATTCTTCCAGCAGGTGCGGGGTGTGCTTGCCGGCGGATTTGGCGTAGGCGCGTTTGTAGTAATCCTTCAGGGCGGGTTTGAATTCCGGGTGGGCGCAGTTTTCGATCACCACCTGGGCGCGTTCCTTGGGCGAGAGGCCGCGCAGGTCGGCAAGGCCCTGTTCGGTGACCAGCACCTGCACGTCGTGCTCGGTGTGGTCGACGTGCGAGACCATCGGCACGATGCACGAGAG
>JAITJU010000008.1 GCA_031278735.1 Zoogloeaceae bacterium | reverse complement strand
GCCGGAAGACCTGGCGGCGGAACTTGCCGACTGGGCGCGACATGGAATGCTCAACATCGTCGGCGGCTGCTGCGGCACCACGCCCGCGCATATTGCCGCCGTGGCGAAAGCGGTGGCGGATATCACGCCGCGCCGCGTGCCGGAAATTGAGCGCAAGTTGCGGCTTTCCGGTCTGGAAGCCTTCAATGTCGGGCAGAACAGCCTGTACGTGAATATCGGCGAACGCGCCAATGTGACGGGGTCTCGCGCTTTCGCCCGCATGATTCTGGAAGAACGCTACAACGACGCGCTTGCCGTCGTCCGGCAGCAGGTGGAAAACGGCGCGCAGATAATCGACATCAACATGGATGAAGCCATGCTGGATTCCGTCGCCGCGATGGATCGATTCCTCAAGTTGCTGGTTGTCGAGCCGGACATCGCCCGTGTGCCCATCATGCTTGATTCTTCGGATTGGGCGGTCATCGAGGCCGGGCTGAAATGCGTACAGGGCAAAAGCATCGTCAATTCCATTTCCATGAAGGAAGGAGAAGACGGATTCATCGAAAAGGCGAAGCTGGCGCGGCGCCATGGCGCGGCCATTGTGGTCATGGCGTTCGACGAATCCGGTCAGGCGGACAGCTTTGCGCGCAAGACGAGCATTTGCCAACGGGCTTACGATCTGTTGCTGGGCATTGATTTTCCAGCGCAGGACATCATTTTCGACCCCAACGTCTTTGCCATCGCCACCGGCATCGAGGCGCACGACAATTACGCGCTGGATTTCATTCGCGCCGCTCGCTGGATACGCGAGCATTTGCCCTGCGTCCAGGTTTCCGGCGGCGTCTCCAACGTCTCTTTCGCCTTTCGCGGCAACGACCTGATACGGGAGGCCATCCACACGGTTTTTCTTTATCACGCCATTGCCGCGGGCATGAGCATGGGCATTGTCAACGCGGGAATGCTGGGCGTCTATGACGAACTGGACGCCGAACTCAAGAAAAAAGCGGAAGACGCAATATTGAATCGCGTCCCGCATGCGGCGGAAGCCTTGGTGGAATTCGCCCAGAACGCCCATGCGCGCGGGACGGCGCGTAAACAAGGCGGTCCCGATCTCGCCTGGCGTGAATGGCCGGTGGAAAAACGTCTGGAACACGCGCTGATCAAGGGAATCACCGAATTTGTCGCCGCCGATACCGAAGAAATCCGCGCGCGGCTGGAAGCGGCGGGCAAGCCGCCGCTGGCGGTCATCGAAGGTCCCCTGATGCGCGGCATGAACGCGGTGGGCGATTTGTTCGGCGCGGGCAAGATGTTTCTGCCGCAAGTCGTGAAATCCGCGCGCGTGATGAAACAGGCGGTCGCCAGCCTGATTCCCTATATCGAAGCCGAAAAGATGCGCACCGGCGCGGCCAGCAAGGGAAAAATCGTCATCGCCACCGTCAAGGGCGATGTGCACGACATCGGCAAGAACATCGTCGGCGTGGTGCTGGGCTGCAATGGTTACGAGGTGATCGACCTGGGCGTCATGGTTCCGTGCGAAAAAATTCTGAATGCCGCGCGTGAACACGGGGCGCAGGCCATCGGGCTTTCCGGTCTGATCACGCCTTCGCTGGAAGAAATGCGTCATGTCGCCGCCGAAATGCAGCGCCAGGGTTTTTCGGCGCCGCTCCTGATCGGCGGCGCGACCACCAGCCGCGCCCATACGGCGGTCAAGATCGCGCCGGATTATGAGACGGGCGTGGTCGTTCATGTCCCGGACGCTTCCCGCGCCGTCGGCGTGATCACCCGTCTTTTTTCCGCCGAACAGGAAGCGGATTATCGCGCCGAACTGGCGGCGGAATACGCCAGTCTGCGCGCCCAGCACGCGGACAGGAAAAACATGACCCTGGTTACGCTCGAAGAGGCGCGCGCCAACGCTTTTATCTGGCAAAACAGCTATGAACCGCCAGCGCCGCGCCAGACGGGCATACGCGAAATTTCCTTCGATCTGGCGAGTCTGGCGGAATTGATCGACTGGACGCCCTTTTTCCAGAGCTGGGATTTGGCCGGACGCTTTCCCGCCATTCTGGAAAATGTCGCCGTGGGCGAAACCGCCCGCCAGCTTTACGCCGACGCCCAAAGCATGTTGAAAAGAATCATCGCCGAACATTGGCTTGCCGCCAGGGGCGTTTACGCGCTTCTGCCTGCCGCCCGCGAAGGCGATGACGTGGTTTTTTATACGAACGAGACCCGCAAAACGCCGCAAGGCTGCTGGCGCGGCCTGCGCCAGCAGCACAAACAGCCGCCGGGACGCCGCAATCTGGCGCTGGCCGACTTCGTTGCCGAAAAAAACAGCGGCATCAACGACTGGGCGGGGCTTTTTGCCGTGACCGCGGGCCTGGGCGCAGAAGCGCGCGCAACGGCCTTTGCCGCCGCGCACGATGATTACAGCGCCATTTTGTTGAAGGCGCTGGCGGATCGCCTGACGGAAGCCGCCGCCGAATGGCTGCATCGGGAAATCCGCCGCGACATCTGGGCTTACGCGGCGGATGAAAATCTGGACGCCGCCGCCCTGCTCGCCGAGTCCTATCGCGGCATCCGTCCGGCGCCCGGCTATCCCGCATGTCCCGACCACAGCGCCAAGCGCGAGATTTTCCGGCTGTTGGAAGCGGAAAGGCGCGTTGCGATGACGCTCACGGAATCCTGCGCCATGATTCCCGCCGCTTCCATCGCCGGGTTTTATCTCGCGCATCCGGACGCGCATTACTTCGCCATTCCCAAAATCGGGAAGGACCAAATGGAAGACTGGATGAAACGCGCGAACGCGGACGCGGCAGACGCGCGGAAGTGGCTGGGCGCGGTGCTGTAACGGCGGAGCCGGAAAGAAGCGAAACCCGATGTTTCGCGGAAACGATGTTTGCAGACAACGCGCCGCGCCGCGCGGTTTCCCTCCGTCTTTTCCGCCCGCGGCGGCAGGATGCCTGGCGAATCCGGGCGGCTGCGAACGAATCTGGGCGGGCTGCCCATACATGCGCGCGAAGAGAAGCGAATTCTCCTGTATTCTCTCACCTTCAAATTCGCCATTGCGGGCGCGGCGAAAACCGCAAGGAAAAGCATCATGGAATCGGAAAACGGCTCTGAAATCGCGGGGGAAAAAGGCGCGGGCTTGAGTTTGCGCCTGGACGCGGAAAAAAAGGCGCTATTGGCGACAGTGACGCCGACGGAAGCGTCCGCGCCGATAGACGAAGCGTGGCTGCTCGAACAGATTCAGGCGCAAGGTTTTGGCGATCTGCGCTATCTGCCGCAGGCGGCGACCGTTTTGCTGGGGCGTTACAACGCCGGGGATGCGGTTGCGGATTTCGCCGTCGCCCAGGCTGTGGATGCCCAGTTCAAGTTGCGCATGAGCGGGGACGCGATGGAAGTCGCGCTGGATATCACGCCCGCGCAGGGCGGCGCGGCGCTGACGCGCCATCAGGTGTTGCAGGCGCTGGCGGAAAAGGGCGTCAAGAAGGGTTTGTTGCCGGAATCCCTGCATGAGGCGCTGGAATGGGCGGAAACCACGACGGAGAAAACCGTCGCGCAAAGTTTCGTCATCGCCCGCGGACAACCGCCGGAAGCGGGCAAGGACAGCGTTTTCGAGCGCCTGATTCCGGAAATCCGCGACCGCCGCCCGAAGATTTCCGCCAGGGGGCTTGTGGATTATCGGGAAATGGGCGAGATACCAGCGGTGCGTCCCGGCGACGCGCTGGTATTGCGGCATCCGCCGACGGCGGGTGTTCCCGGTTATACGGTGACGGGCGTGGAAGTCGCCGCCCGGCCGGGACAGGAAATTGCCTTTGCCGACAAGCTTTCGGGCGTGGAAAGGCATGTGGACAACCCCGACCTGCTCGTTGCCGGCATTACCGGCCAGCCGGTCATGGTCGAGCGCGGCGCGCAGGTCGAGCCGCTCATCACCTTGCCTGCGGTCAATATGGCGAGCGGCAATGTCGAATTCGAGGGCAGCGTGTTCATCAAGGGCGATGTGGCCGCGGGCATGACGGTAAAAGCGGGCGGCGACATCGAAATCGGCGGCATGGCGGAAAACGCCACGCTGGAAGCGGGCGGCAGCATATTGGTCAAGGGCGGCATTCTGGGCGCCGCGGATCAGGAGGGCGGATCGCCGCGCGTGACCCGCGCCGCGCAGAATGTTCAGGCGGCCTACGCCCAGAAAGCGCGCATCGAGGCGGGCGAAAACATCCTGATTGCCGACATGGCCATGCAGTGCGAACTGCTTGCCGGGCAGCACATCAAGCTGGGGCATGGGAAAAAAGGCCATCTGATTGGCGGTCGCGCCCAGGCCATGCTTTCCGTCAGCGCCAGGGTGCTGGGGTCGCCCAACCGCATCCGCACCTTGTGCCAGATCGGTGTGGATCCGACGCTGGCGAAGCAGGCGAAGGAACTCGCGGCGGAGCGTTCCGGGCACGAGGATCAGTTGCTGGAGTATTCCAAGCTGTTGTCTTTCGCCGCCAAGAATCCGGGGCGGCTGCGTCCGGAGCAGGTCGAGAAAGTGCGCGCGCTGATCGCCAACCTTTCGGTGGAAATTACCCGCCTGCGGGAGGAGGAGAGCGAACTCGCCGCGCGGATCGCGCTGGCGCGGGAAGCGCGCGTCATCGCCGAGGAAGGTCTGTACGAGGGCGTGGAGGTATTCTGCGGTCATCTGCGTTACGTGGTGACGCGCGACAGCGGCGCGGCGCAGGTGATCCTCGCCGATGAGGCGCTGGAACTGGCGGCGCTGTGAGCGGGCAATCGGAGGGCGGAGGGCGGCAGGTCTTGCGGCTGCGCCGTCGGGGAAGGGGCGCCGATGCCCCCGCTTTTCCGCCTGGACTTTTTCCAAACACGGGCTTGTCGCGGGAATGAAATCGCATGGCGATTGACGCCTTCCTCCTGATCCTCTCGATGTTCGCGTTGGGCTACCTGTTCGCCCGCCTGAAGGCGCTGCCGGAGAACGCGGCGGATGTCCTGAACCGCGTGGTGTTGCACCTTTGCCTGCCCGCAGCCGTGCTTTTGTCGATTCCGCGCCTGCATTTCGAATGGCGCTTGCTTGGTCTGGCGATTACGCCCTGGCTGGCCGGAATTCTGGCCGTCGGCCTCGTCCGCCTGGTCTGCCGGGCGCCGCGTTTTCGCCGGGATGAATACGCCGTCCTGCTTTTATGCGTGGCGCTGGGCAATACCGGCTTCATCGGCTACCCGGTGATCCGCGCCCTCCTGGGCGAACACGCGCAAGCCTACGCGGTGATCTACGACCAGTTCGGCACCTTTCTGATGCTCTCGACCTACGGGCTTTTTGTCTGCGCCCGTTTCGGCGGCAACGCGCCGCCCTCGCCCGTCGTCATCCTGGGGCGCATCGCGCGCTTTCCGCCCGCCTGGGCGTTGCTCATCGGCCTGACCCTCATGCCCGCCGCGCCGCCGGAATGGCTGGCGCGTCTGCTGGAATCTCTCGCGCAGGCCATGTTGCCGCTCGTCATGCTGGCGGTGGGGTTCTCGCTGCGTTTCCAGTTGCCGCGCGGCGAGATGCGGGCGCTCGCGCTGGGGCTTTTTCTGAAGCTGCTGGCGCTCCCGGCGCTGGCCTGGGGGTTTTCCCTCCTCATCGGGCTGAAGGGCGAAATGCTGCGCGCGAATGTTCTGGAAACCGCGATGCCGCCCATGATTACCGCCGCGGCGCTCGCCGTCGCCCACAACCTGGCGCCGCGGCTTGCCGCCGCCCTTGCCGGATACGGCATTCTCTGCGCCCTGTTCACGCTGCCCTTCTGGATGTGGCTTCTCTGAAAGTGTCCCAAACGGCATTGCGCGGAATTTCCAATGCCGCTAGAATGTCACGCATTGTCATGTTTCGCAGGAATTCACGAAAGAACACGCCGCCATCATGAG
>JAITJU010000300.1 GCA_031278735.1 Zoogloeaceae bacterium | reverse complement strand
CGCGCCGCTGGTGCGCTACAAGGCGCCGTTTACCTTCATTTTTGTGACGCGCGCCCAAAGCGCCGTCAAGAATTACCGGGATTTGCGCGGCAAGCGCATCGCCTTTCCCGACTACGCCTCGTTTTTCGCGCAGGCGGGCATCCTGAAGCTCACGGAAAACGGCCTGAAGGCCGACGTGGATTACCAGATGCTCAATCTTCCCAGTCATGCGGCGGCCATGGCGTCCGTCGGGGCGAACAACGCGGACGCGGCGGTAACGACCCTGGCGCCCTTCAATCAGGCGCGGCATGACATCCGCGCCCATTTGCGCATTCTCGACACAAGCGATCTGGACATGGGCGATCGGGCGCTGCCGCATATGATGATGCTGGCGGACAACCGTCTGGGCGCCGCGCTCGTCAAGCGCATCCGGGAGGCATTTCGGAGTTTTCCCGCCAGCAAGGCGGGCAAGGATTTTTTTGCCGCTTCCGGCTATGAGGATTATGTGCCCATTTCCAAAGAAGACATCCTGGTCATGCAGCCCTATGTGGAAATGCTCCGCCGCGAAACCTTCTACAAGCAACCCGAATCCGCGCAGGCGTCCCCATGAAACACCTGCCTGGGCGCCTGCTGCTCCGACACTCTTTCCGCACTCAGCTTTTGCTGAGCAGCCTTTTTGCCAGCGTGCTGACCCTGTTCATTCTCGTCGGCAACAACCTGCTGTTGACCAGCCGTTATTTCCAGAGCGAACAGCGCGAATACGTGCTTGAACAGGGGCGGGTTTTCGGCGAGGTGTTCGCGCCCTATCTGTTGTCCCGCGATTACGCCACCCTGCGCGATATGCTGGACAGCCTGCAACAGCGGCAGGGGTTGAGCTACATCGTCGTCGTCGGCGAAGACGGCGGACGCCTCGCGGGCGTCGGCGGGCCGGATGACCAGCCGACGCCCGACGGCGAGACGAACGTTGATGACCAGATACTCCACGCCAGTTTCCCGATCGCCATTGATGGCGTCTCCTACGGAAAACTGTACATGGGGCGCAACACCAGCTACAGCGCGGAAACCCGGCAAAAGCTGCTGGAACAAAGCACGATAATCGGACTGGGCGGCGTCTTGCTGCTGGTATTCCTGCTCTACAGCATCATCTATTACATGACGCAGGGACTGGTACAGCTTTCGGAAGCCAGCCGACATATCAGCCGGGGGGATTTCGCCCGGCGCGTTCCGGTAAGGGGGCATAACGAGATTTCCATACTCGCCGCCAACTTCAACCACATGGTCGACGCCGTGCAAAACCGCGTGCGCGCGCTGGAAGACAGCGAGCAACGTTTTCGCGCCATTGCCGACTATACCCACGCCTGGGAAAACTGGTTCGACACGGACGGCAAATTGCGCTGGGTCAATCCTGCCGTGCAGCGCATCACCGGCTTTTCGCCGGAAGAATGTCTGGACATGCCGAAATTTCCCCTGAATCTGGCGCACGCCGAAGACCGGGAAATGATCCGCCACCAAATGCGCCAGGCGCAGGACGGACACAGCGGCCAGAACATGGAATTCCGCGTTCTGCACCGCGACGGGCACTGCATCTGGTGCGCCATGTCCTGGCAGTCCATCCGCGACAGTCAGGGCGTTTCCCTGGGTTATCGCTCCAGCATCCGCGACATCACCCTGCAACACCACGCCACCGAGGAACTGGCCTATCAATCCATCCACGATCCCCTGACCGGTCTCTATAATCGCCGCGCTTTCGAGCGCCAGCTCCGGCAGGTCATCAAGCAGTTTCAGCATGATCATCGTCCCGTTTCCATGCTGTACCTCGACCTCGATCAGTTCAAGGTCATCAACGACACGTGCGGCCACGTTGCCGGCGACCAATTGCTGGTCGACCTGGCGAAAAACCTGCAAACGCACATCAAGCAAGGCTTTCTCGCGCGCCTGGGGGGCGATGAATTCAGCGTGCTTCTGCGCGACTGCGACGAAACGGAAGCCATGCGCGCCGCCAATGCGCTGATCTCGGAAATTCGCGCCTACGCCTTCAGCTATGGCGGGCGCAGTTTCCACATCGGCGCTTCGGCGGGCGTGGTGTGCATCATCCCCGGCATGGACAGCTTCACGGACATCCTGATGGCGGCGGACGCCGCCTGCTATGCCGCCAAGGAACAGGGGCGCAACCGCGTGGAGCTGTACGACGAAAACAGCGAATACTTCCGTATGCGGCACGAGGAATTCCGATCCATCAGCCATGTCACCTCCGCGCTCTCCGAAGGCCGCTTCCTGCTGTATTTTCAGCATCTCGCGCCCTTGTCCGGCGAACAGCCGAAGCATGTCGAAATTCTCATTCGCCTGCGCGACTTTCTCGGCAACATTCAGGCGCCTGCCCGCTTCATCGCCGCCGCCGAGCGATTCAATCTCATGCCCCATATCGACCGCTGGGTGGTCGAAAACGTCTGCCGCCAGCTTTTTGAGTGGCAGCAGGCCGGGGCTGTGCTCCCCGTGGAACGCTTCGCCATCAATATTTCCGGCGCCAGCCTTTCCGACCGCGAATTCCCGGATTATGTGCAGACGCAGATCGAGCGTTATCAGGTCGACGCTTCACGCCTGTGCTTTGAAATTACCGAAAGCTGCGCCATCGGCCAGCTTGCGAATGCGCTGAATTTCATCCGTCGCATCCGCGACCTGAAGGCTTCCCTGTCGCTGGATGATTTCGGCAGGGGGCTTTCCTCCTTTGCCTATCTGAAGCAGTTTCATGTCGATTACCTGAAAATCGACGGTCTCTTCATCGCCAACATCGACAATGACGCCTCTGATCGCGCCGTGGTGCAGGCCATCGTGCAACTGGCCAAGGTGCATGGTCTGAAGACCGTCGCGGAATTCGTCAGCAACGAATCCATCCTGAAAGTCGTCCGGGACTTGGGCATAGATTATGCCCAAGGCTACGTCCGCCACGTGCCGGAACCGCTG
>JAITJU010000200.1 GCA_031278735.1 Zoogloeaceae bacterium | reverse complement strand
AAGTCGGCGCGGAGCAAAGCCTGTTGGTGTGCTGCGCCGCCTTCCGGGGCGTGACGGCGGCCAGGGCGGCGGAACGCTGGCCGAACCTGACGCTGAAAAAAATCCCGAAGATGGTGCTGACCCGCTGCGAATGGGGACACGACGATTACAGCCTCAATGTGGCGAACCTGCCGATGGTCGCGCCGGAGCCGGAATCTGTTGCTTCGCCATCGTCAGGACGCAAACGCCCGTTGGACACCGCAAGCGGGGATTTGTTTGGCGATGCGGGGGAAAATGGAGTGCGGGGATGAGCAAGAAAATCATCATCATTGCTGGCCCCAATGGTGCGGGTAAAACCACGTTCGCCCAGTCGTTTCTGCCGGACGAGGCGGCGTGTCCGCGCTTTATCAATGCCGATCTGATCGCCGCCGGTCTGTCGCCTTTCGCGCCGGAGGCTGCCGCGATCAAGGCGGGACGGCTGATGCTGGGTGAAATCCGTGATTGTGTACATCGTGGAGACAGCTTTGCTTTTGAAACAACTTTGTCCGGTTTGGGCTATCTTCGGCATATCCGGCAATGGCGTGAAAAAGGGTATCGGGTGAAACTGTATTTTCTGAGTCTGCCCGATGCGGAAATAGCGATTGAGCGGGTTGCCAACCGCGTCAGGCAAGGCGGTCATGATATTCCCGCGCGAGTGGTTCGCCGCCGTTTTTTGGCTGGACTGCATAATTTTAAGCAGCATTACAAAGATGCTGTTGATGTCTGGGCAAGATACGATAATGTTGGAACGCAGCCTGTTTTGCTGGAGTGGAGAGAAAACACATGAAACATCAAGATATTTCTACGGCAAAAGACCCGGACTTACGCGCTTCGTTCTTCGCTATGCAGCGCGCGGCAGCATTGGCGCGCAAGGTTGCCATTCAGACAGAGACAGGTATCGTTATCGAACTGGATGGAAAACTCGTGCGTGTTTCTGCCGATGAACTCCGCAAGGAAGCTCTGGGAGACGCGCCATGAACAGGAAGAAGCAGGATGTTTCCATCGTTCGCTCCTCGGCGGCGGAATATCTGACCTTCGTGGCGGCGACGGGCGACCAGCCGCAGGCCGTGGAAATGCGCTACGAAGACGAAAATATCTGGCTTACAGAAGATGATGGCGACCCTCTACGGCGTGACGGCGCCCGCCGTCAACCAGCGCCTGAAGCGCATCTTCGCCGACCGGGAACTGGACGAGGAGGCAGTTATCAAGCATTACTTAACAACTGCGGCGGACGGCAAAAGCTGCCAGGTCAAGCACTACAACCTGCAAACCATCATTGCCGTGGGCTTCAAGATCGAGAACGAGCGCGCGGTGCAGTTCCGCAAATGGGCCAACCAGATCGTCAAGGATTACACCATCCAGGGTTGGGTGATGGATGTAACGCCTGAAAAGCGGCGGCAGCATACTGACGGAGGAATTCTTCGAGCGGCAACTGGAAAAAATCCGGGAAATTCGCCTCTCCGAGCGCAAGTTTTACCAGAAGATCACCGACATCTACGCCACGGCGCTGGATTACGACCCCTCCGCCACAGCCGCCCGGCGCTTCTTCGCCGCCGTACAGAACAAGCTGCATTACGCCATTCACGGGCAGACGGCAGCGGCGGTGATCGTGAATCGCGCCGGCCACCGGAAGGAATATAGGAGACTGAGCAGCTACATCCCGCACACTGTGAGCCGAAAGAGCGAGGCACAGCACAAAAAGCGTGCGCCGATGCACAAGGCGCGTCGCTGGGTGGTCGAGGCCTGCCATGGATGGTTCAACCGATTTCGCAAGTTGCTGGTACGCTACGAAAAGCTCGAACATACGTTTATCGCGCTCAACCACCTCGCCGCCGCCATCATCGCATGGCGCAAGATCAGCTTACCAGTCCATATTATTTACGGAGAAATCCTAAACACCATTGTCAATCCAGAGAATCATGGCGCGATCTCCCTTTCAGGAAGGACGCTTTGATCGCGGTGGAAAATCATGACGCATCCGCCTTCCCTGAAATCCTGAAGAAGACGCCACCCCTCTTTATGCATTTGTTCTACCAGGGAATCCGGACGGCAGTTGAGGACAAAATATTCATAAGCCTCATCGCCTTGCATGGCCAACGCTTTTTCCCGGTCGATGACTTCGATGGGGTATTCCCTTCCAGCGTAATGGCGGATACGGTCATCTTCGAAATAGACATGCGCTTTTCTGGGAAGATTATTCGCGATCCATGCGCTCGCGTCCCGAATAAATGTTTTGGGCTCCGAAAGAGATACGACGTTCGCAAGCGCCAGGATTGCGCAAAGCAGAATGATGGGCATGGATGACTTTGGCCACCGGCGCGAGATATATTGAACGCCGACACATACGCCCGGAAAAAGCAAAAAACCGAGGAATGAAACATAGCGTCCCGAAAGGAACAATCTCCCGATCAGGAATGCCAGCAGGATCACGCCATATCCAATAGCCGCAACTACCATCGGATCCAGGAGAAGCGACCGGAGTTTCCCCGACGAGCGCAGGGAAAGTGCCCAGGGAAGACTGAAAACACCAAGCGCCGAGATGATCTTGACGACCAGGTAGCCGCACAGGCCGATGAAAAATATCAGATTCGTATCCTTGTACGAGAACTTCGGCATCTTGAGGGCTGCGTATTGGGTAAAAACCGAAAAGCTCCTGTATATTTCTTCCGGATCGATATAATTCACAAAAGAGCTTATCCTGCCCTCAGACAGCAAGCCGCGATGCGAGAGCAAGAACAATATCGTTATCGCCAGAATCAATCCTCCGGCAATCACGCCGATTTTCAGGATTTTCCCTTGTATGCGGGAAAATTCGGTCATGGCAAAGACAAGGAAAAGATAGGCGGCTTCGAGGCGAAACGCGGCAGCAAGAATCACGCACAGGCAAACTGCTGCCATGCGGGAAACAAGGCGGGCGCCTTCCATGACATACATGAGCCACAGGGAGAGCAGGGAAAAACACCAGAAGCCATTTTCGCGCAAAATCTCACCGCGATATTCATTGAAGGCTGGAATGGATAGAACGATCAACACTGCCCAAGCGGCAAGATCGGGACGCTTTCTCCGAACGATATCCACCGCCAGCAAACAGGCGAAAGCCGTCATGAATTCACAGAACAGTCGCGCGACGATTTCGGGCGAAAGCCCCGACGCTCCAGAGACAAACCTGATCCAGAGCGGATACCATGGCCAATTGAACCGTTTCATGGCGGAAGATATATCCGAAATCGAGGGATCAAGGGAAATGCTCAGGTATAGTGCGGCATCCCGCCCCACCATGGGCTGATTCAAGCTGGCGATCAAGGATAGAAAAAGGCTGCCGAGAAAAACCGCGGAAAGCAGAAATCGCGGTTCGGAAAATCTTTCCCTGTCGAACCGGGAACACAGATCGGCAATCCGCCGCCTGATTTCATGCGCAAGGGTCATTTGTTTTTTCCTCATTGAAACAGGTCTATCCAGGGGGAGAATCGAAAAACATTTGCCGGATGCGTTCACGCCAGGTGTGGCACGCCAGGAATTTGGCGTGTCCATTTTGGGCAATGCGGGCACATTCCTTCTCATTCTTCAGATAAAAACGCGCCTTGTCCGCCAGTTCGCGGGATGACCGGTATGTTTCGATTTCCTTACCGACATCGAAGAGGTCTTCGATTTCGTCGCAGTGATCGGTCAAGAGAAAACAGCCTGCCGCGACGGCCTCAAAGATGCGCAGGTTGACTCCTGTTTCCGCGCCGTGGAAATCGGAGCGCGTAATGTTCAGCACGATTTTCGAGCGAGCCAACAAATGATGCAATGCGTTACCCCACACGGGTTGGTCGGTGATTCTTGCCCAAAGCTCGCGCGAGATCAGCGGTTGATGGCGCTGCCAGCGACTGCCAAAAACCGTGACGCAATTCCGGATGTGCTCCAGCAGAAAAATCCGGCGTAGATCTCCACTGCCGACGAAGAGCACGTCAATGTCTTTTTGCGGAATATCCGGAAGGGTGATCGGATTTGCGCCAAAAGGCAAGTGTCTGGCGTTGAGTCCCCGGGTTTGGGCAAAGAGGTTCGCAGTGACTTGTGAGAACGAAAAAACGCAGTCGTAAACTGGCAGTTCCTGCTCAATGAAGTAGACGAATTCGCGGCGCTTGGCGAAAAGATTGCAACTATCCGTATCATACAATACCAACGTGGCCCGATATTCATCGGCGAGCAGGCGCAATTCGGCAAGGTCAAAAAACTTGTAAATGAACCCGATCACCAGGACATGCGTTGGCATTGTGACGGCAAAAATGGAATGCAATTCCTGCGACCGCAGCCTTGGCAAACAATTGAACTCCATATCCGTGCTCAACCGACCGATGGCCTTGGCGCAGGCAGATCGCACCTTGTACAAGGAACGTGAGGCCGCGTGCAGACAATCGAAGCGGTCGGCGCTGTGACCATCGGCGCGCAGACTCTCCATGATTTCACGGCCAAGCGGCACGCCGCTGATGCCGTCGAGCACCAGAAACCGCTTTTCGTTCGATGTGTCAGCCGTCATTTGGAATTCTTGTCAAAAGACGTTCGATTGCAGCGGCGACGCGCGCTGGGCGGATGAGATATTTCCATAGTGACGCGCTGCTTCCAAAGGGAGGGGGGCAGACGACGCTGCCCGGACTCCAATCCGGACGCCAGTAAAAAAGCGGGTTCCGCTTGCGGTAAATGGTGATGGTCGGGACGCCAAGAAAGGACGCAAGATGACCGTTGCCCGAATCGTTGGCGACGACGCAGCCCGATTCGTACAGATGACCGCAAAGCGCGCCTATCGTGTCGAAACGGGGCGTGGGAAATTCGTTGCCTTTCATTTCCGACCAGGCCGCGTGACGCTCCGGCGCGACGACGATCTCGACCGCCAAGCCGCGCGCTTTCAATTGACGGCAGAGCGCCAGGAACGATTCAGGCCGCCAGTTCTTCTTTTCCGGCCATCTGGAATCCGGACTGACGATGATGCGCTGGCGATGTCTGCGACAGAAAAGTCCGGCGGGTGGTTTTATGGCGGACGTCTTCGTCACGGTCGCAAGATGCAGTTTTTCGCGCATGTAAGCGCACGTCATCTCAACGACGCTTGCGTCCCCGAACGGCCTGAAACGAATCGAGCCGCTGCCGTTGCAAAGTCCCGCCAGGCGCGAAAACTTTTCGGGCGCAAGCTTGCGGCGCAGCCGTTCGGTGTGGTCGAATCGCCAGGCGTCGGGAGACTTTTGGCAAATCAGCAGCCACCGTTCCCGCAGCCGCGTCGTGACGGCCTCATCCATGCGGGCGCGAATGAAGCTGGGCGGACTGACGATTGCCAGATCGTAACCTTCCAGTTCGGCTTCCATTTTTTCAATCGTGGGCAATGGATAAGGGCGGATGTCGAGTTGCGGCAGCCAGTCGCGCATCTGGCAAGCGATGTTGCCGTAATGGGTAACCTGGAATCCGTTGCGTTGCAGGTTGTCGGCCATCATCAGATAGATCAGCGAGTCGCCGAGGGAATCGAACGAAACCAGCGCGATTCGCGGCTCGTCAACCCGGCCCGCTAAATCTGCCGCGTTCATGATGCCTGCGCCCAAGAATTTCCCGAATCATCGGTCGGGCGGCGAATGCGCGCCACGCTATCGTCACTGGAACCGTCATCAATTACGAGTAATTCCATTCGGGAATGGTCTTGCGCAAGCACGCTCTCAACCGCTTTCTCAATATAAGGCGCATGATTATAGCAACTGATGATGACTGTAACAAACGGTTGTTTTCTTCCATCATAATATTTCTCCGAATCCTTCCGCGCTGATTTGTCCATAAATCAGGTCAATGTTGCCGATGCCCAGAAATCGTGGTTTGCGAGATGCTCTTCGTGGATATATCCCAGCGCGGGTTTGAGGTCACATAATTTGTACGGATTTTCGGGACGGAAATCAATGTCCAGCCGCCGCGAAACCAGGGCGCAATAATCCGCGTAGGCCGTGGATTGAACGCGCACATTCTCCGGCAGATTGGCGGGAGTGCCGCAATCGCTGAAGAATAACCCGTCAATGTCATGGTTCCGGCGGCAGCATCGTCATGCTCATCAAAAGGCATGGTCCTTTCCGGCAAATTCCCGGACGCTCTCCATTTGCCAGAAAACTTCGCGCCCCGCCTGATCGGAAAAATGCTGTCGCAGGCGTTGTGTCGCCCGTGCTGGATAGTCCTCTGGCGTCTTGCGCGATGCCGCTTTCACAAGGCATTGCGCCAGCATTTTCACATTCCCGAAAGGGAAAAGCTCGCCGATGTCTTCCACCACTTCGCGCCCGCCGCCGCAATCGCTGCAAATCAGGGGAACGCCCGCCGCCATGGCTTCCAGCAGTACCATGCCAAATGGTTCGTTGTCGGAAGAAAGGGCAAAAACGTCAAATGCCTTGAAATGGCGCCAGGCTTCGGGAATCTGTCCGGGGAAGCGCACGGATTCCGCGACATTCAGTTCACGCGCCAGCGTTTTAAGGGCGGCCTCATCCCGTCCACTGCCCAGAATTGCCAAGAGGCTGCCTGCGGGAAGCTGCGGCAAGGCATGGGCGAAGGCGCG
>JAITJU010000258.1 GCA_031278735.1 Zoogloeaceae bacterium | reverse complement strand
CAATTAATCACAAAACTCATGGTAATTTTTCACATTTCCTCCAGAAATGGTATATATTGATAACATTTTAAGATTCACCGCGTAACGAGAACTCACAGGTCTCGTCCCTCCAACCAGCCAAGGAGTTTTTCCACGATGCAAGTGGAATAGGGAATTTTAACGCCATGAGCTGCTTATCATAGCCCGACGTTATTGCGGTTAACCGCATGGCGTTAATTATTCCCATTGTATAGAAGAAGAGCGCTACACTATAATTTGCATCAGCCGGATGCCTTCATGGAACCCGGCGGGCAAATCACCTCAATCAGGAGCGTATTTCCTCGCAACTCTGTTATCAAAGGAACCCATCATGAAAACCACTGAGCAGCCCATCGATGTACGCGAAATTCGCCGCAAGCTCGGCCTGAACCAGTCACAATTCTGGTCGAAGATCGGAGTCACCCAAAGCGGCGGCTCGCGTTACGAGAGCGGGCGCAACATCCCCCGCCCCGTTCAGGCACTCCTGCGTCTGGTACATATCGAGCAAATCGACATCACCAAGGTCAAGAAAGAAGACTTCGATGTCGCCGAATATCTCAAGACCAGCAACCCCGAGCTGTACAAGAACCTAAAGAAAGAAGCGCGGACTTCAAAGAAGAAAAAAGTTTGAACGTCCTCCGCCCGGGGAGGGGACGCCTCCCCGGCCTGCTTCATCATGGGCTGACGCGAACCGTCAGCCCTTTTTCTTCGATACGGCTCACGATCATGGCAAGTTCCGCCGCCGACAGGGGGCTGATGCGCGCGCCCTCGGGTTGTAGCGGCGGACGGGCGACACCGTAGAGCAACACCCCCTCGATCATGCCGCCATCGGCGTTCGCACGGCCTAGCATATCGAGGTAGGCGTCGATTTCACTCGCGTCCGGCGGCTGACCATCCCAACGGAAAACGCAAGTCTGCACCCAGGTAGGGCACAGGGCCTTGCTCGCCGCCAGATTGCGGATGACGGCATGCGGAGCCTGCCGGACGCCGTTGATTTTCGCCATGGTATCGGCCCTGCCGGTATCGAGCTTGAACCAGACTTCACCGCCCGCCTGTGCCAGACGGCGAATGCCTTCCCGCACATGCGCGCGCGCGAGCAGGCTACCATTGCTGATCAAGCGCAAGGCGACTGTCCGTTCCAGTGCGAATTCGGCGCGCACACGCGCCGCAAGCGCCACGGCATCGGCGAATTCCGCCGCGCTTGTCGGTTCGCCGTTGCCCGAAAACGCCAGGTCTTTCAGCGCCCGCGCACCTTCGGGCGCGTTGCGGGCAAGCCATTCGCCCCGGCACAGGGCGGTGAGAAACCCCCGCAACTCGGCTTCGAGCCTGTCGAGATCGATCTTCGGGGCTTTGCCCCGAGTCAGATCGGGCACTTGACAGTAAGCGCAGCGCCAATTACAGGCGTTGTTCGGATTGAGATTGATCCCTACCGACACCCCGCCCGCCCGCCGGGAGAGTACGGGATAGACGTAGACGAGACCGGCAAGATCGCGGTCATGGTCGGAGACGGTCAACATCGGAGCGGCGCCGGGAAAACTCGGGACGGAAGACTGTACCCCGAACCCGCCCGCCGGTGTAATTTCGGGGCGTTTCCATGCGGGATGCCCGCATGAAGGCATGCGCTTGCGCCCCGGCTTGGCGCCAACATTCGCCTTCCGTGGCGAGTAAGCGATTCTCCCGTGCGTCCATAGCGGTATCATCATGTCGATTCTTTCTTCGCACCGCCCCGAAGGGTGGGGTTCCAAACTGGAGTCAGGTTTACGATGAAACGCCGCGCCCTTGTTGTTTTTGTGTTTTCGCTGGCTGCCGCGCCCATTCTGCCTCTGTCGCTGCGGGCGGACGATCCGCTCGCCGCCGACGTCTATAAAAGCGCAACTTGCGGGTGCTGCGGCGGTTGGGAAGCGCATTTGCGCGCCGCGGGCTTTACCGTGCGGAGCCATATCGTGGACGATGTGTCCGCAATGCGTGAAAAACTCGGAATGCCTCGAAATTACGCCTCCTGCCACACGGCCAGGATCGGCAAATATTTGATCGAGGGGCACGTTCCCGCAAGCGATGTGCGGCGTTTGCTGGATGAACAGCCCGACGCCATCGGGCTGGCCGCACCGGGCATGCCTTCAGGTTCACCTGGCATGGAATTCGGCGCGCCACAGAATTACGATGTTTTGCTGGTGACGCGAAATGGCGAAGCGCGCGTGTTTCAACATCATTCCGTCCACTGAAACACCCATCCGGCGATTGCCGGCGATAGCGATATATTGACGGCACGGATATGCGCAATCCTGAAAGGGGAAGCGCCATCGTGGATTGCCATGCCGCTTCGCCTTTGCAATGACGGTAAATCAGAGAACCCTTCAGGAAATTTCCAACATTCTCGCCAGCGCCGCCCGCGCCGGTTCGGCCTCGCCCGGCGGAACGCGGATCGGGTTCACGACTCGACCTGCGGCGAGGTTTTCCAGTATCCACGCCAGATGTTGCGGATCGATACGCTGCATCGTCGAGCACATGCATACCATCGGAGCCATGAATTGGACGGTCTTGCCTTGTGGTTTCATTTGTTCCGCGAGGCGGTTGACCAGATTCAATTCAGTGCCGACCAGCCAGCGGGTATTGCCCGGGGCGCCGGCGATGATGTCGCGAATATATTCGGTGGAACCGACGTAATCCGATTCGCGGCATATGTCGAGATTGCACTCGGGGTGTGAAATCACCAGCCCGCCCGGATTTTGCGCTCGCCAGCGCCGGATGTGCTCGACCTGGAACATTTGATGCACCGAGCAATGCCCTTTCCAAAGCAGGATGCGGGCGCTTTCGATATCTTTCGGGGAAAGGCCGCCGTTTTCGAGATCGGGGTCCCATACCGCCATGTGATCAAGGGCGATGCCTTTTTTGAAACCCGTCCAGCGGCCTAGATGCTGATCGGGGAAAAACAATACTTTTTCGCGGCGCGCGAGCGCCCAGTCGACGATTCTGGGCGCGTTGGTCGATGTACAGACGATGCCGCCGTGCTCGCCGCAGAACGCCTTGAGATCGGCGGCGGAATTGATGTAGGTGACCGGCGTGATTTTCTCGTCCGGCGGCGCGCCCAGCGCGACGGCGAGTTCGCGCCAGCAGCGCTCGACTTTCGCCAAATTGGCCATGTCGGCCATTGAACAACCCGCGGCCAGGTCGGGCAGGATGGCGGTCTGTTCGGACCGCGACAGGATGTCGGCAACTTCGGCCATGAAATGCACGCC
>JAITJU010000235.1 GCA_031278735.1 Zoogloeaceae bacterium | reverse complement strand
CTCTCGTGCAGATGGTCTTCCAGAATCCCCACGCTTCCCTGAATCCGCGCAAGACCCTGGAAGCCATCCTGGACGAGCCGCTCCGGATCAACGCCGCGCTGAACCGCGCCGAGCGCGATGTCGAAATCGACGCCATGCTGGAACAGGTGGGTCTTTCCCCGGAATGCCGCCGACGTTATCCGCACATGCTTTCCGGCGGCCAGCGCCAGCGCGTCGCCATCGCCCGCGCCATGATGCTGAAGCCGCGCCTCGTGATCGCCGACGAGCCGACCAGCGCCCTGGATGTCTCCGTCCAGGCGCAAATCATCAACCTCTTCCGGGATCTCGAGGCGCGCCGCGACACGAGCTTCATCTTCATTTCCCACGACCTGGGCGTCGTGCGCCACGTCGCCCAGCGGACGGCGGTCATGTACCTGGGCACAATCGTGGAGGAAGCCCCGACGGAAACCCTTTTCAGCGCGCCCAGACATCCCTATGCCCGCGCTCTCCTGGCGGCGCGCCCGTCCCTGGGCGGGGAATGGAGCCGGGTCCGCCTGGTCGGCGAACCGCCGTCGCCTCTGGATCGCGCCGACGGCTGTCCCTTCCGGCAACGCTGCCCCCTGACCAGCACGCGCTGCGCCAACGAAATCCCGGCGCTCCTGCCCGCGGAAAACGACGCCAGCCACCTGTCCGCCTGTCATTTTCAGGGGATGGAGGACAAATGACCGAGCCGACAGGGCGGAATTCCATTACAAAGGCATTATCGGCGCCGGTCTTGCGCGGGTAGGGCAGGGCGCGCGATCCTTCTGCCATCCCGGTCGGCGGATTCTCGCGGGACGCGCTGACGCTGGGCGTGGTCGGGGCCGACGTTTGCCGCCGAACTCGCCGACATGATCCGCGCCATCCCGCGCATCAAGGACACTGCCGAGGACTGCCCGAAGACCATCCTGATCCTGTCCGCCGCCCGCTGCGCCTGAAAACCTCCAAAAATTCTCCGTCCGAAAATCAAATTCGATCCGTCCAGAAATCAAACGCGCTGTACTCTCTGATAGGATAACGTCTCTGTTTGCGGAAGGAATGTTTATGTCGGTACAACCCCAAGTCCGCCGTCTGACGCTGACCGATTTGGAAAAGCGCCATCGGGCGAGTGAAAAACTGGTCATGCTGACCTGCTGCGACGCGAGTTTTGCGGCGCTGTCGGAAGCGGCGGGCGTGGAATTGCTGCTGGTGGGCGACTCCCTGGGCAACGTGGTGCAGGGACAGGAATCCACCTTGCCGGTGAGCCTGTCGGACATTTGCTATCACACGGCGGCGGTGCGGCGCGGCAGCAAAACGGCGATGATCGTCGCGGACATGCCTTTCGGCACTTCGCAGATCAGTCCGGAGGAGACCTTTCGCAATGCCGTGCCCCTGATGGCGGCGGGCGCGCAGATGGTCAAGCTCGAAGGCGGGGCGGAAATGGCGGAAACGACACGTTTTCTGGCGCGCCGGGGAATTCCGGTCTGCGGACATATCGGATTGACGCCGCAATCGGTGCATCAACTGGGCGGTTTTCGCGTCCAGGGCAAAAGCGAGACCGACGCCGAGCGTTTGCTGGCGGACGCGCTGGCGCTGGAGGCGGCGGGCGCGGCCATGCTGGTGCTGGAAGCCCTGCCCGCCGCGCTGGGCGAGACGATAACGAAAAAGCTGCGCATCCCGACCATCGGCATTGGCGCGGGCGCGCAAACTTCCGGACAGGTACTGGTGATCTACGACATGCTGGACATCAGTCCCGGCAAGAAACCGCGCTTCGTCAAGAATTTCATGGCGGGCGCGGAAAGCGTGCAGGCGGCGGTGGCGACCTATGTCCGGGAAGTCAAGGCCGGAACCTTTCCTTCCGCTGAATTTTCCTACTGAAAGCCATGCGCGTCTTTCACCGTCTCGGCGATTTGCGTCAGTATCGGCAAGGCGTGGCGCGCGTGGCCTTCGTGCCGACCATGGGCAGCCTGCACGAAGGTCATCTTGCCCTGACGCGCGCCGCGCGCAAATACGCCGATACGGTCATTGCCAGCGTGTTCGTCAATCGTCTGCAATTTGGCCCTGGCGAGGATTTCGAGCGCTATCCGCGCACCTTGCAAGAAGACGGCGAAAAACTGGCCAAGGCGGGCGTGGATGCGCTGTTCGCGCCGGACGAGGCGGAATTGTATCCAGAGCCGCAGACCTGTTTCGTCGAACCGCCCGATTTGCAACATCTGCTGGAGGGCGAGTTTCGTCCCGGCCATTTTCGCGGCGTCGCCACAGTGGTCTTGAAGCTTTTCAACTGCGTGCAGCCGCAGACGGCGCTGTTTGGCAAAAAGGATTACCAGCAGTGGATGCTGATTCGTCTGATGACCCAACAACTGGCGCTGCCCATCGAAATCGTCGGCATGGATACCGTGCGCGCTCCGGATGGCCTGGCGCTCTCTTCGCGCAATGCCTATCTTTCCCCCGCCGAACGCGCGGAAGCGCCGCGCCTGTACCAGACGCTGCGCGCGCTGAAGGAGGCCGTATCGCGAGAGGGCTGGGCGCGCAGCGCGGCCCTGCAACAGGAAGCCCGCCAAAGCCTGGAACATCATGGGTGGAAGACGGATTACCTTGTCGTGTGTCGGCAATCCGACCTGCAGGCGCCTTCCGACGCAGCACAAAGTCTGGTGATTGTGGCCGCCGCTCGCCTGGGCGCGACGCGCCTGATCGACAACCTGGAAATCGAATAGCGCGGCGATTGCGGACACAAAATCTTTATTTGACAGTAAAGAATTTGTCGCTACAATGCGTTTCCCCGAACCTCCCCCAACTTCCAGACGGGTGACGCCATGCAACGAATCATGCTCAAGTCCAAGCTGCACCGGGTCACGACGACGCATTCCGAACTGAATTACGAAGGTTCCTGCGCCATTGATGAAAACCTGCTGGACGCCGCCGACATCAAGGAATATGAACAGGTCGACATCTGGAACATCCACAATGGTGAACGGTTTTCCACGTACGCCATTCGCGCCGAGCGCGGTTCCGGCGTCATCTCGGTCAATGGTTCCGCCGCCCGCAAGGCCGCGCCGGGCGACCTGCTGATCATCGCCAGCTTCGCGCAGATGGACGAGGCGGAAATCGCCCGTCATACGCCTCGTCTGGTATACGCGGACGCGCAAAATCGCATCGCGCGCGTCGGCAAGGCAATTCCCGCGCAGCAAGCCGACTGAGCGCGAGGAAGATCCGGTCGGGCGCGACCGGAAAAACGCCGGGTTTTCGTGCAATGTAGCCGCGAAAGGAGATTGCGCCCTATGCGTCAGATTTTTTTGGATACCGAGACCACCGGCCTGGAGCCGCATCTGGGGCATCGCATCATTGAGATTGCCTGCGTGGAAATGAAAAATCGCTGCCTGACAGGCCGTCATCTGCATCATTATCTCAATCCCGACCGGGAAATCAGCGTCGGCGCGCTGGAAATACACGGCATCAGCAATGAGTTTCTTGAGGACAAACCCCGCTTCGCGCAGATTGCCGGCGAATTCATGGAATTCATCGCGGGCGCGGAGCTGATTATCCACAACGCGCCGTTCGATATCGGGTTTCTCGACATGGAACTGGCGCGTCTTGATCTGCCCGCCACCCAGAAGGTCTGCGCCAGTGTGCGCGACACCCTGAAAATGGCGCGTGAGCTGCATCCGGGCAAGCGCAACAACCTCGACGCTCTCTGCGAGCGTTATCAGATCAGCAACGCCCACCGCACACTGCACGGCGCGCTGCTGGACGCGGAATTGCTGGCGGACGTCTATCTCGCCATGACGCGCGGCCAGGAAAGTCTGGTGATGGATATGACCACGCCCCTGTCAAAGGCAATGGCGGAGGCGCGCCAGACGGGAGGCGCCGCAGGCGCGCGTCCGCCCCTGATCGTCCGCCGCGCCGACGCCGAAGAGCGCAAGGCGCACGCGGCGGTGCTGGCGCATATCCGCGAGGAGAGCGGCGGCGTTTGCCTTTTCCTGGACGCGGAAGCCGCGCCGGAAGCGGAACATGCCGATCAGGCATGACCTCCCCGCCCTGCGGCGGCAACAAAAACCCGCCTTGCGGCGGCAACAAAAAACCCGCCTTGCGGCGGCAGCAATAAAAAACCCGCCTTGCGGCGGGTTTGCACAAGGAGCAAGTGCCCGGATTCAGGCGCGCTGAATGTTGGCGGCTTGCTTGCCTTTCTGCCCTTGCACGACATCGAAAGAAACTTTTTCGCCTTCTTTGAGGGTCTTGAAGCCATTCATGGTGATGGCGGAAAAATGTGCGAAAAGGTCTTCGCTTCCGTCATCCGGAGTGATGAAGCCGAATCCTTTGGAATCGTTGAACCACTTGACAGTACCAGTTGCCATATTTGCTGCTTCCTACAAAAAACAAAAAAACACGGGAAAAAATCCCGACTGCCTGTTTTGACTCCAGCGACCGGCGCCAGCGGCGTAGCGATACTCTCGAATCCAAACGGCGTCGTTTTACGCGAGCCGCATTCACTCGTCAACAACTTTTAACATTTTATGCGTTGTTTTTTACGTTATTGTCAGGATTGTTGTAAAACAGGCGCGGTTTCCAGGCGTTTTCCCGGCAAGGTTGCACTCTCGTCCAGACTGTATAGAATTCTCGTCATGGATGCCCAGGACCAGCAGGAGGCAATCCTTGAAATGGAAGCGGTTCAGGTTGAGCCGCCCCATCTTTACAGGGTATTGCTGTTGAATGACGATTACACGCCCATGGATTTCGTGATCCATGTGCTGCAACGCTTTTTTGCCATGAACAAGGAACGCGCAACGGAAATCATGCTGAGGATTCACCGCGAGGGGCAGGGGCTCTGCGGACTTTTCTCGCGCGACGTGGCGGCCACCAAGGTTGAGCAGGTCGTCGGCTTCGCCCGGCAGCATCAGCATCCCCTGGCCTGCGTCATGGAGAAAAACTGAAATGATTGCCCAGGAGCTTGAAGTCAGTCTGCATATCGTTTTTGTCGAGGCGCGACAGAAGCGGCATGAGTTCATCACGGTCGAGCATCTCTTGCTGGCGTTGCTGGATAATCCAACGGCGGCGGCGACCCTGCGCGCCTGCGGCGCCAATCTGGAGCAGATGCGGCATGAAGTCGCCCGTTTCATTCAGGAGCACACGCCCATTGTTCCGGGTGATGACGACATCGACGTTTCGCCCACGCTGGGCTTTCAGCGCGTCATTCAGCGCGCCATTCTGCATGTGCAGTCTTCCGGCAAGAAGGAAGTCAATGGCGCGAATGTGCTGGTCGCCATTTTTGGCGAAAAGGATTCTCACGCCGTGTATTTTCTGCAAAGGCAGGGTGTGACGCGGCTGGACGTGGTGAATTACATTGCCCACGGCGTCAGCAAGGTGAAGGCGCCCAAGGCGATGGAAGGCGCGGATGGCGCGGATGGCGATTCGGCGCGACATCCGGCGGTTAATCCGCTGGAAAGTTTTGCCGTCAATCTCAACCAGATGGTCGTCGCGGGACGGATCGATCCGCTGATTGGGCGAGAACGGGAGATTGAGCGGGTGATTCAGACGCTCTGCCGTCGGCGCAAAAACAATCCCCTCCTGGTGGGCGAGGCGGGCGTGGGCAAAACCGCCATTGCCGAGGGTCTGGCCAGTCAGATGGTGAAAAAAACCGTGCCGGAAGTGCTGGCCAAGGCCACGATATATGCACTGGACATGGGCGCGCTGCTGGCGGGCACCAAGTATCGCGGCGATTTCGAGCAGCGGCTGAAAAGCGTCCTGAAAAAATTGAGCGACATTCCCGACGCCATTTTGTTCATCGACGAGATTCACACCCTGATTGGCGCTGGCGCGGCTTCCAGCGGCACGCTGGATGCTTCCAATCTCCTGAAGCCGGCGCTTTCCAACGGCCAGTTGAAGTGCATCGGCGCAACGACCTACAACGAATATCGCAATGTTTTTGAAAAGGATCACGCGCTGACCCGGCGTTTTCAGAAAATCGATGTCGGCGAGCCTTCCGAAAGCGAGGCGTTGGAAATTCTCAAGGGGCTGAAGACGCGCTTCGAGGCGCATCATGGCGTCAAGTATTCCAACGCGGCGCTTTCCGCGGCCGTGGAGCTTTCCGTCCGTTACATCGCGGATCGGCATCTGCCGGACAAGGCCATAGACGTAATCGACGAAGTGGGCGCGGCGCAGCGCATCCTGCCCCCGTCGCGGCGAAAAAAACTGATTGGCAAGAGCGACATCGAGGACGTCATCGCCAAAATCGCCCGTATTCCGCCGCGTCACGTCAGCACGGACGACCGTTATGCCCTGAAAACGCTGGAGCGCGATCTGAAAACCGTCGTTTTTGGACAGGATGCGGCCATCGAAACCCTGGCGCGCGCCATCAAAATGGCGCGCTCCGGTCTGGGCAGCCCCGAAAAACCCATTGGCGCCTACCTTTTTTCCGGCCCGACGGGCGTGGGCAAGACCGAAGTGGCGCGCCAGCTGGCGTATGCGCTGAATATCGAATTGCTGCGCTTCGACATGAGCGAATACATGGAGCGCCAGTCGGTTTCCCGTCTGATCGGCGCGTCGCCGGGGTATGTCGGCTTCGAGCAGGGTGGTCTGCTGACGGAAAGCGTCAACAAGGCGCCCTACGCGGTTTTGCTGCTCGACGAAATCGAAAAGGCGCATCCGGATATTTTCAATATCCTGCTGCAGGTCATGGATCGCGGCGTCCTGACCGACAACAACGGGCGCAAGGCGGATTTTCGCAATGTGATCATCATCATGACCACCAACGCAGGCGCCGCCGACCTGCAAAAGAACCGCATGGGGTTCGCGCCGACGGGCGCGCAGGCAGGCGATGAACTGGAAGAAATCAAGCGTTTGTTTACGCCGGAATTCCGCAACCGGTTGAACGCAATCGTTTCCTTCCGGCCATTGGACCGCGACATTATCTTGCGGGTGACCGATAAGTTCCTGATGCAACTGGAAGCGCAGCTGAACGAAAAGAAGGTCGAAGTCCATTTCACGGACGCCCTGAAAGCCATGCTGGCGAAAAAGGGATTTGATCCCTTGATGGGCGCGCGTCCCATGTCGCGTCTGATTCAGGACAGCATTTGCGCCGTCCTGGCCGACGAACTGTTGTTTGGCCGCCTGGCGCGCGGCGGGCGCGTTATCGTGGATGCCGACGACAC
>JAITJU010000217.1 GCA_031278735.1 Zoogloeaceae bacterium | reverse complement strand
AGGGCATCCACGAGCGCCTCCACGTCGGCGCGAGGCCGGTTGCGGGCGCCGTCCAGCAGGGGATAGAGACGCAGGCTTTCCACGAGCGCCCGCGCGTCGTCGGGCGACAGGGGCGCAAGAGCGACGGCGAAATCCCGGACGTATTCCACATGAACGCCGCCGAGACCAACGAGCGCCAGCGGGCCGTATTCCGCATCATGGCGGCAGCCCAGGATGACTTCCGTCACGGGTTCGGCGCCGCCGCCGATCTGCTCGGCCACGACAATCCCGAATTCCCGGAAGCGCGCGCCCTCCCGCGTAAGCGCGGCAAACGCGCGGCGCAGCGCCGCTTCATCCTTGAGATCAAGATGCACAAGACCCAGGTCGCTCTTGTGGATCGCCTCGCGGCTGACGCCTTTCAGGACGACGGGATAACGAAGCTCTTCCGCCAGGGAAAGCGCCGCCTCGACGTTTTCCGCGACGGCTTCCCGATTGACGCGGATGCCGTAGGCGGCAAGGAGCGCCTTCGTCTCCGGCTCGGTCAACGGCCCCGCGGGCAGGGTGGGAAGCGCGGGACGACTGGGCGGAGAAAGGGGCGGGGGAGTGAATCTTATTGGACGCTCCCCTTCGGCGCGCGAGTGACCCCGCCAGCGCTTCACGACGGAAAAAATCCGCAGGGCGTCATCGACGCGGCTGACGACCGGAATGCCGGAATCGACGAGCAGCAAGCGGACTTCCGGAACGTAATCGGCAAGGTCGGCAATGACGAGGAACGGCTTTTCGGCGCGTCGCCAGGCGGCAAGGAGCGCCTCCGCCGTCTCCCGCATCATGGGCTGCGGCGTGAAGAGATAACTCGCGATGCCGGTCTCCGGGTCTTCCGCGATGGCGTCGATGGTCTCGGCAAGGGCGCTGAAACCGTCGCTCTTGCGGTTCCCCAGGTCAATTGGGTTGTGGATGTGCCGGGGCAGATAGTGCGCCTCCAGCTTCTTCCGGGTTTCATCCCGCCACTGGCTCAGGGGAATGTCCGCCAGCGCCAGACGGTCGGCAATGACTGCGCTGCCGCCGCCGGAACTGCCGATCACGGAAATGGCGCCTTGCCCGGGTTGCAGGCGGGCAAGGCTCTTGTCGAGAAAACCGGCGGCGAGGATCATGCTGCCCGGTTCATCGAGGAGCAGGACGCCCGCAGCGTCGGCCAGCGCGACGAACGCCTCGTAGTTTCCGGCAAGGCTGGCGGTGTGCGAGCGGGCCAGCGTCTGCCCGACCGCCGTACGCCCGGCCTTCACAACCAGGACGGGCTTGCCCTTCTCGCGCGCTTCCAGAGCCAGGGCGCGAAAGCGCGCGGCATCCTTGAAGGCTTCCACATAAAGGCAAATGGTCGTGGTGGCGGGGTCTTCAACCAGCCATTCCAGAAAATCGCACAGCTCGAGATCCGCCTGGTTGCCCACCGTGACGAGGGAACTGAAACCCACGCCATGCGCGTGCGCCAGCGCCAGCAGCGCGCCCAGCAGCCCGCCGCTCTGACTCACCAGACCCACGCCGCCCTTTCTGAATTCGGGAAAGCTCGTAAGCGTGGCGGTGGAACTCAAGGCAAGGCGATGATGGACGTTGACGAGTCCCATGCAATTGGGGCCGATGAGCCGCATGCCGTAGCGACGAGCGAGTTCAATGAGATTTTCCTGCAAGGCCGCGCCCGCCTCGTCGAATTCCTCCATCCTGGCGGTGATGACGACGCAGGCGCCGACGCCCGCCTCGCCGCAATCCCGGATGACTTCCGGAAGCTGCCGCGCCGGCACGGCAACCAGCGCGAGATCAACAGGAGTTTCCACCTCGGAAATGTGGCGATGGGCAGGAACGCCAAAAATTTCATTCCGCGCCGGATTGACGGGAAAAAACGCCCCTCCGAAACGATGATGCACGACCGCCTTGCAAACCCGCCCGCCAAACTTGCGCGTGTCCTCGGAAGCGCCGATCACGGCGACGGAACGGGGATTGAGAATGCGTTCGACGCTGATCGGTCTCGACGAAGCCTCGACCAGAACCTGTTGTTGGAGCGCGGACATGATGCGGATTTCCTGTTCAGTGGAATGATCGGCATCATAGAGAAAGCCCGTTTATGCGAAAAATAATTGTTTCATCTGTCCTTATATAGTCTAGAGGAATATGTTATTGCCAGAAGCGTGTTTTGACAGGAAAAAGCGGGGGATCCGTTTTTCGGGTCGTACGCTTGCTCGCAACGAATGACGAGTGTTTGCCAATGATTGTCACGCCTCTCGTTTCGCCGTCTGTCCGCGCCATGATTCTGAAAGGAGGCTGAAATGGGAGGAGCGCCGTTGGTTATCGATCTGGACGACCGCCTTGCCGCGCCAGTAATCGATGGCCTCGGAAAACGGCGGGGCGGCAGGGATTCAGAGGACAGACCGACCGCCGGGCGCGAAGCGCCCGCAAATATCACTGTCTTCCGTCTTCTTCTGTCTTCTGTCTTCCGTCCTCCGTCTTCAGCCCCCCTTTGATTTCTCCGAGGATTTCGGCGGTAATGCCAGGCAGGGCATTATGCAGGGCGTTGGCAATGAAACGGGGCAGTTCTTCTTGTATGCGCGTTTCCAGTGTTTTGAGCGCGGCTTCAGCGGCGCGGGCGGCGGATTGCGCCTCGGCAAGGGGATCGGCAACGGGCGGCGGCGCGGCGGACGGGC
The DNA here is from genome assembly GCA_031278735.1 of Zoogloeaceae bacterium. Classification (GTDB taxonomy): domain Bacteria; phylum Pseudomonadota; class Gammaproteobacteria; order Burkholderiales; family Rhodocyclaceae; genus Azovibrio. The sequence goes on along the minus strand of JAITJU010000217.1, from coordinate 1,290 downwards.
GCGTCCTGAACGCATGCTCGGCGCGCACGACGTCGGTCAATAGCGGCAAATCGTCTTCTTCCGCGGGCGCGGCAGGAGCGGCAGGAGCGGCGGGCGCAGGCTGCCGCAAGGATTCCAGCAGACGCTCAATGGCGTAGTCGCCGGAGTGAGGAGGAGTATTCATTCGGATGGCCGCATGTCAACGAAACGAATTTCGCAGCCCTGTTCCTTGTAGACGCGGCTGCGCTGGCGGGCGTTGACGCGATCCGTTTCGGATTGGCTGACGATTTCGATCAAATTCTGGAAACGGACGAAGGATTCCGGAACGCTGTCATTGAGATTCAGCAAACGCTCGGTATGCAGATGCGGCAATTCCGTATCCGGGGTGAGCAATACCGGCGTTTCCGGCGCGTTTTCCGCATCCGCCCGACAATGCGGCAAAAAAGAAAGCTGCGGTCGTACCCAAAGCATGCGGTCGACGAATTTTTCACGCTCCGGATCGGAAACCAGAATGGTAAAGGTCTTGCCCTGAACAAAACTTTTCACGATCAGGTCGCAGGCCGCTTGCAGGCGATCCTCGACATCATGGTAGAAAAAAACCTTTGTCATGACGCTTTATTCGTCGCGGCGTTTCAGGTTCGCCGGGGAAACTTGCCGCGCCGCCGCCTTGCCGCGCGTCGGCGCCTGTTGCGCGCCAGCGCCGTCCTGTTTTTGGGCGCGTTGCAGGAGGTAGTGGCAAAGCAAGGCGACCGGACGTCCTGTCGCGCCTTTCTCTTTACCGCTTTTCCAGGCGGTTCCGGCAATATCCAGATGCGCCCATGGCATCTTTTTATCGACGAAACGCGACAGAAAACTGGCAGCGGTGATCGCGCCGCCCTCGCGTCCGCCGACGTTGGCCACATCCGCGAATCCGCTTTTCAGGGCTTCGCCGTATTCTTCCCACAAGGGCAGGCGCCAGAGCCTGTCCTGCGCCATTTCAGCGGCCTCCGTCAATGCGCGCGCCAAATCCTCGTCATGGGTGAAAAGGCCGTTGGCAACATGTCCCAGCGCCACCACGCAAGCGCCGGTCAGGGTTGCCACATCGATGATGGCGGCGGGCTTGCAGCGCCTGGCGTAGGCAAGCGCGTCACAAAGCAGCAGACGGCCTTCGGCGTCGGTATTCACTATCTCTATGCTCTGCCCGGAAAGAGACTGCACGATGTCGCCTGGTCGCGCGGCGCTGCCGCCAGGCATGTTCTCGCAACAGGGAAGAAGCGCGACGATCGGCACAGGCAGAGCCATGCGCGCCGCCGCCCGCAGGACGCCCAATAC
>JAITJU010000206.1 GCA_031278735.1 Zoogloeaceae bacterium | reverse complement strand
CATTACCTCTGCGACGAAGACCAGGACTGGCTGCCCGATCTCGACAATATCCGCAAGAAAATCACGCCAAGAACCAAGGCGCTGGTGGTCATCAACCCCAATAACCCGACCGGGGCGCTGTACCCGAAGGAAACGCTGAAGGAATTGATCGAAATCGCCCGCGAACACAATCTCGTGCTGTGCGCCGACGAGGTGTACGACAAGGTTCTGTACGACGGCGCTTCCCATACTTCAATGGCAGCCCTGTCCGAAGACGTGCTCACCCTGATTTTCAACGGCCTTTCCAAGAACTACCGCTGCTGCGGCTATCGCGCGGGCTGGCTGGTGGTCTGCGGCGACAAGCGCCACGCCCGGGATTACATCGAGGGACTGAACATGCTCGCCTCGATGCGCCTGTGCTCCAACGTGCCCGGCCAGTACGCCATCCAGACGGCGCTGGGCGGCTACCAGAGCATCGACGACCTGATCGCGCCCACAGGCCGCCTTTGCCGCCAGCGCGACATCGCGCACGAACTGCTCGCCGCCATCCCCGGCGTCTCCTGCGTCAAACCCAGGGCGACGCTCTACATGTTCCCCCGCCTGGATCCGCTCGTCTATCCCGTCGCGGACGATCAGGAATTCATCCGCGAACTGCTGGTGACGGAACGGGTGCTGCTCGTGCAGGGCACCGGCTTCAACTGGCCAAACCCCGACCACTTCCGGCTGGTGTTCCTGCCCTACGAGGACGATCTGCGCGAAGCCATCGGACGCCTCGCGCGCTTTCTGGAAACCTGTCGCAGACGCCAGGGCGCGCCCGGCGGCAAACAAACCCCAACAACATGAAAACCCAAACCCGCCGCCCGGCGGAATCCCGCGACAAATGGAGCAGGCCGCGATGACGCTGGAAATCATCGCCCTCGCCAACACAACCGACGACGCGGCAACGGCATGGCTGCCCAGGGCGGAAGCCGCGCACCGCCAGTTGCGCGCGAACCTGCCGCCCGGCCATGACGCCTACCGGGAAAGCCTGGCGCGCATTTTCGCCGACGGCGGCCAGCTTTGCCTGGCAACCGAAAACAACGCGGTCAAGGGACTGGCGCTCTGGCGCGTCGCGGAAAATACCCATCCGGGACGCCACCTTTACGTGGAAGACCTGGTCACGGATGCCGCCTGCCGCTCCGCAGGCGTGGGCAAGGCGCTCATCCATTGGCTGGAAGACCGCGCCCGCGCCCTTTCCTGCGCCGCGCTCACGCTCGATTCCGGCGTGGCGCGCAAGGACGCGCACCGCTTTTATTTCCGGGAAGGCTTCCATATTCCCGCCTTCCACTTCCGAAAGGAACTCGCGTGAGGCGCGCGACGATTCGCGCCGCCGCGCCCGCTTTTCTCCGCTTGCCGGAGCGCCGTCCCGCCGTCCCGTGAGCCCCCGTCTCTTGCCGATCGCCGCATGCGGCGTCCTGGTTTCCGCTTGCGTCTCCATGCGCGATCCCGGCCCGGTCGCGCCTTCCGCGCAGGTCTCCGATGCGCTTGCCGCGTATGCGCTTTCCTTCCCGGAAAGGAACCTTTCCCATGTGTCCCAAAGCAAGCTGAACTACGGGAAAAACGGGACGCTCGACATCACGACCCGGCTGGAATCCACCGCGCAGCCAGGCGTCTGGAAACTGAAAACGGTAAAAATCGCCAATACCCCCAGCGAGGAAAGAATCGAGGAACTGACCTTCCTTGGCCTCATTCCCTTGAGTTCGTCCAGTTTTTATCTGTCCTCGACATGGCTTTCGCACGTGCGCATCGAGTATGCCCGCACGGATTCCCTGACGCTGCGCGGCGATTGGAAAAACATGCCAGCCGGAAAGAAGATAGGCTTCACGGCGGACATCCGCCAACGCCCGGACGGACTGCCCGCCTACCGGGAAACCATCGTCGAGGAATGCGAAGTCGAGGAATCGTTGCCCGCCCGCCGGCTGCACCCGAAACTCAAGGGCAACTACAAGACGTTGCGCTGCGCGCGCAAGAAAACCGTTGTGTTTCCCTGGGAATCAAAAGCCAGGGAATACAAATCGGAACCCGTCCTGTATTTTCTGGAACAGTACGGCTTCGCCGCGGCGGCAACCCAGGCCGAATTCCTGGGAGTAGACGGAGACGGCGACGGCGAACGCTGAAAACCACTCCGACAGGCCGTCCCGACGGGTAAATTTTTCCATCCTCCCACCCTCCGCGCTCCGCGCCCTGTTACCATCCCGAACTTTATTTCCGAAGAAAATCCCATGAAACCCGTAAATGTTGGTCTGCTTGGCCTCGGCACGGTCGGGGGCGGCGTTCATACGGTGCTCGCCCGCAACGCGGAAGAAATTTCGCGCCGCGCCGGACGCCCCATTCGTATTTCCGTGGTCGCCGACAAGCATCTCGAACGCGCCCAGAATCTCACCGGCGGCCTCTGCAAGGTCACGGATGACGCCTTCGCCGTGGTCGATGACCCCGCCGTGGATGTGGTCGCGGAACTGATCGGCGGCTACGGCGTCGCCCATGAGCTCATGCGGCGCGCCATCGACAACGGCAAGCACGTCGTCACCGCCAACAAGGCGCTCCTGGCCGTGCACGGCAACGAAATCTTCGCGGCGGCGCGGCAAAAGGGCGTCATCGTCGCCTTCGAGGCGGCCGTGGCGGGCGGCATCCCCATCATCAAGGCGCTGCGCGAGGGACTGGCCGCCAACCGCATCGAATGGGCGGCGGGCATCATCAACGGCACCACCAATTTCATCCTCTCGGAAATGCGCGACAAGGGGCTTCCCTTTGCCGATGTCCTGAAGGAGGCGCAGCGCCTGGGCTATGCCGAGGCCGACCCCGCCTTCGACATCGAGGGCATCGACGCCGCCCACAAGGCGACCCTGATCGCCGCCATCGCCTTCGGCATTCCCATCCAGTTCGACAAGGCCTATGTGGAAGGCGTCACGAAACTGGAAGCCGCGGACATCCGCTACGCCGAGCAACTGGGCTACCGCATCAAACTCCTGGGCTTCACCCGGCGGCGGGCGGACGGCGTGGAACTGCGCGTGCACCCGACGCTCATCCCCGCCAGGCGCCTCATCGCCAACGTGGAAGGCGCGATGAACGCCGTGCTGGTCAAGGCCGACGCGGTGGGCGCGACGCTCTACTACGGCAAGGGCGCGGGCGCGGAACCCACGGCTTCCGCCGTCATCGCCGACCTGGTGGACGTCGCCCGCGCCGCGGCCACCGACCCCGGCAACCGCGTGCCGCACCTCGCCTTCCAGCCCGACCAACTGCACGATCTGCCCATCCTGCCAATCGCGGAAGCCGAAACCGCCTTCTACCTGCGCCTCACGGTGGAAGACAAGCCCGGCGCGCTGGCCGACATCACCCGCATTCTCGCCGACGAGGAAATCTCCATCGACGCCATGCTGCAACGCGAGCCGGAAGAAGGCGAAGGCAAGACGGACGTCATCATGCTCACCCACGTCTGCCGCGAAAAACAGGCCAACGCCGCCATCGGCAAAATCGAGGCGCTGGACGCCATCGTCGGCAAGGTGACGCGCCTCAGGCGGGAAGACCTGCAATAGTCCTTCGCCACGGTCGCAACGCAATCGTCACGGGGCAGAAAAATGCCAGGACTTGCAGGTTCGAGAGACGTTTTTTCCCCGCGCCGCCCTCGCGCCGTCGGCTTGAGGAGCCTGCTTGCCTGCTGCCTCGCCTTCCCGGTTTTTTCCGCCGCCGCCGCGCCCGAACACCACGCCTGGTGCGAGGCGCTGGGCAAGCGCCTGCGCAGCGTCAACGCCGCAAGCTGCCGCGCGCGGGCATTCACGCCGGGCGCCTTTCGCTCGGTGGAAGGCCGCCCCCTGATGCTGCTCGACGCGCCGCCGAAACTCCTCGCCCGCCCGCCCGCCGCCGCCTTTCTTCCGCCACGGGCGCGACTGCGCCTGCCGCCGCCGCGCCCGCCCGGCGCCGCCGCCCAAGCAGGCGAGCGTCCGCGGCAAAAATCCGGCGCGACGCGCATTCTGCTCATCGGCGGCATTCACGGCGACGAACTCACCTCGGTTTCCATCGTCTTTCG
>JAITJU010000195.1 GCA_031278735.1 Zoogloeaceae bacterium | reverse complement strand
ATGCTGATCGGCAATGCGTTGAACAATTGGATCAGCCGAAAATCCGAAGAGAGAATTCTCCGGGCAAAACTCGAACAGCATGATTCCGACATACGAAGAAACTTTCATGCGCTTGCCGTCCATACCGCCATCGAAAACTGGAAGGAGACCGCCAAATATTCGCATGAAATCATGCCGATTGATGCCTTTGTGGTAGCGACCGTGAAACGCTTTGACGCGATTTTCCACGGGAAACTCTCGACCGGGGAAATTCTCGCCGAATGGGACGAAACATCCAGATTGACCGATGAGATTTCCAAGCGTTCCGCAAGAAACCAGGCAGAAGAAAATTAGCTTCATGCCGTCACCTCCGGCAGTTCATAGCGTTTCCCATCCCTCACGCCCGCGAGGAGTACAGACGTGGAAACCGTCTTCCATTCCTCTTCCCCTTCCTCGCGCACATGCCAGAGGTGGTCTTCCGTCGCCATCGCCTCGCCGCCGTCTTCCAGAAGAATGCGAAACACCGGCTTCCTGCCTTGCGGGTAAATGCCCTCTACCGTGGTTTCTTCCCCGTTTGCCGCCATGACCACATCGCCCACGGCCAAATCGCCCATCTTTCGCCAGCCCAAAGGCGTGAGCACAAGGGAAGAAAGCGGCTGCGCGTGCCCCGTCTCCTTGCTGCCTTGCGCCGCAACCGTCGCCCGGCCATCCGCCGTAAACAGGTCTTGCGCCATGCCTTGCGGCTTGGGCTGGCTTTGCCCGGAAAGCGAGAAGGCTTCCCGCTCCCGGTCAATCTGTTCCTTCGTGAGGCTATCGTTCGCTTCTTCCCGCTTTTTCGCGTTCTCCCGCGCCTGTGCCGGAGTTTCCCCCGTCAGTTCGAGTGCCGGGGATTCTTCCATTGCTTGCCGCATCCGTTCCCGCATATCCGGCGCGAATTTGCCGAAATCGCCATTCGACGCCAGTATGCGGGCGTGTCCTTCGCCATATCCGGCGGCAACGGCAACCCGCGCTCGCGCCTCGCGGCTCATGGCTTGCCATTGTTGTGCTATACTGGAAGCAGACGGGGTAGCGGCATCGTGAGCCTTTGAGGTATTGCCAGATGAGATGCTGGCAGCGGTGTGTGCCTCGTCTCTCTTTTTTCGGTTCCTCTCAAGAAAGTCATCAATCCCTTTCTTCGATGCCTTGAAGAAGGTTATGACTTGCAGTCGTTCTCCCTTCCCCTTGCCTTTGGCAAACTCCGCAATATAGGCGTAATCCTTCGGTTCTCCGCGCTTCACGAAAATCAGGCGCGTCGTCCCCTGATTCTTCTCTCCAGCCCCTGGATACGATTCCGTGAAAGTCTCCGCAATCTCCGGCAGCATCGCCCAATCGTCCAGCGTCAGGGAAGGATGTCCGCCTTGCGCATGAACGACACGATCATCTACCAATATTTCCCGCGCCTGACCAATATCCACCCCGGTTTCTTCCAACACCTTATCGCGCTTGTTCGCCGTGGCAACCTGAATGACGATGCTGCGCGGATGCGCTGAACCAGAGAGCACGGCCTCCACAAAATCGCGCACGCGCGCCCCGGAAATCCGCCTTTGTTCCAGATCCGCGTCGGCCCTCCTTTGTGCCTCTTTTAATATTTCATCTGCCTCTTCAATGAGCGGCGTGAAATTTTTGGAAGCGTCCCGTTTTCCTTCGTCTGCCTCACGTCTTATCTCGATAAGTCTTTTATGTTCTTGTTCGCTGAAGAATCCCCGATACATGTTTTTTCTGATGGGCGCATACATATGCTGAATAATTGCATAGCCAGAACGTCCGATTCTCGGCCCTAACTCATCATCTTCCGGGTTGTCCCGGTATTCGGTAAAAACTCGCGCTTCTCGTTCGTCCTTTCCTCTCGACTTCCGGCGCGATCCTTCACCTTCAACAATGTCGGCATCCGCCGACACACCAATACCCGATTCCTTGCCGGTCAGCGTGACCCGCGAGGTTTCCGCCCCCCCTACCTTGGCGGCTTCGGCATTCTCGGCGGCTTCGACGGGCTGGCTTCCGACTTCGGCGGCTCCATCTGCTTCAATATCGAGGCCGTTTCTCTGTCCTTGTCGTTCAGTTCCTCCCCTTCCAGCATCTTGTGGAACAGGCTCCTGCCGCGATTGCTGTTCCAGGCCGCTTTCGTTTCCTTGTCCATTTTCTTCCTCGTTCAGTAGGTCGATGAGTTGCTCCCGGCTCATCTTCGCGGGCGCTTGCCCGAACATGTCCATGTCCGGGCGCGTCGCCTCATTGTACGCCGTTTGCGCCAACCGCTTCAGACCTTCCGCAATCCGCTTCGCGCTTCGGATGTTCCGGGCAAAGAAGCCCACCACGTCCCCGACAAGCGGATCGGCGGAAATGTCCATCTGCCGCGCCGCCTCGTCCAGTCTCATGCCGTTCCTTCTGGCCGTCACCACCACTCCAGCGGCCTCGGAAACGATCGAGCGAACATCGAACGCCCCCATGCCGTCTAGACGCGCCATCATCGAGGCCGCTTCCGCCATGCCCTTCAGGACAGTTGCCGCCTCCATGTCGGTCGCCTGGGCGTAGAGTTCCACCAGCCCGCCATCGGCGTAGCCCTTCACGAAGATCGCCGCGTTCAGCCGGTCGATGGCCTGCCGGGTTGGTTGTCCCTTGGCGTCCAGCATCCCGCCCTGCTCGGATTGGGGCATGGCGGCGACAAATTGCCGCGCCGTTCGCGGAGAAATGGAACCGTCCTCGTTGAAGGAAAGCGCGTCGAGATCAATCCGGTTCGCGTCGTTTTGCGCCTGCTCCACCGTATTGAGCGAAAGATTGCTGGAGGTGTTGGAAACATCGCCAATGTCGTTCGTCACTTCCTCCCTGGGCATTACCCGCGTCAGCACCGGGTTTTGCATCCCGGCAATCACGGCGGGGTCGATGCCGGTCATCTGGGCGTCGTTGATGAGTTCCTGGGCGTAATTCCCCGCCGTGCCCTGTTGCCATGCCCGTTGCAATCCGGCGATTCTCCCGTTCCCGGCAATCGCCATCGTCCCGGCGTAACCCTGCCCGTAATCCGCGTTCGGCGTCCCGTCGGCGTTGTGGGAAGGCAGCACACTGTCCGCTTCCACCACGGCATACTGAACCGGGATTCTCCTGCCGTCGGAAGCCACCGCCGTATCCGTCCGTCCCAACTGATTCGCCGGGATGTTGCCGCCGGAAACCACCGGAGCGCCATTGGCGAAGTCCCGCGAGTAGGAAAGCCGCTGATAATCCGGATTGGCGGCAATCGAGGTCATTTGCAGGACAGATGCGTCGGAGGATCGGTTGCGGTTCTGGAGAACGGGCGCGGCGGATGGCG
>JAITJU010000184.1 GCA_031278735.1 Zoogloeaceae bacterium | reverse complement strand
GTGTCTACCAGATCGACCACGAGGACGCCAACGGGCAGTTCGAGATCAACTACGCCTATGAGGATTGCCTCAATTCCTGCGACAACTTCATCTTCTTCAAGATGGCGGCTTCCGAGATCGCGCACGACCTGGGACTCATCTGTTCCTTCATGCCCAAGCCCTTCGCCAATCGCCCCGGCAACGGAATGCACATGCACATGTCGCTGGGCGACGGCGAGAAGAATCTTTTCGCGGACGAGAATGACCCGCGCGGACTGAAGCTTTCCGCGCTTGCCTATCATTTTCTGGGCGGCATCCTGAAGCACGCGTCGGCGCTGGCGGCCATCTGCGCGCCGACCGTCAATTCCTACAAGCGGCTGGTCGTCGGGCAATCGCTCACCGGGGCGACCTGGGCGCCCGCCTATATCAGTTACGGCGACAACAACCGCTCGACCATGGTGCGCATCCCCGGCGGACGCCTGGAAATGCGTATGCCGGACGGCTCCTGCAACCCCTATCTCGCGACCGCCGCGATCATCGCCGCCGGACTGGACGGCATCGACCGGGAAATCAGTCCCGGCGAGCCGAGAAACAACAACCTCTACGATCTGAGTCCCGCCGAACTCAAGGCGGAAGGCATCCGCACCTTGCCGCAGAGCTTGCACGAGGCGCTCTTCGCGCTAGAGCGCGATCACGTGCTCTGCGAATCCCTGGGGCCGGTCGCGGAGGAATTCCTGAAGCTGAAGAACATGGAATATGTTGAATACATGCGCCATGTCTCGGATTGGGAAGTCGAGCGCTACCTCGAATTTTTCTGAAACCCCGGCAACTGGAGAGCATTCATGTGTGGAATCGTGGGACTATTGGTAAAAAAACCGGCGCTGCGCGCGCGGCTGGGCGAATGGATGGCGCCCATGCTGATCGGCATGACCGAGCGCGGCCCGGATTCAGCGGGACTGGCGGTGTTCACCGAACCAACGCCAGATGACACGCGCAAAATCAGCCTCTACTCCGGTCTCATGGAAGACGGGGAAAACTTCGACTGGCGGCGCATGGCGCAGGAGCTGAACGAACATCTGCATCTGGGCGTCCCCGCCAGTCTGGAAGCTGTCGGCAATCACGCCATCCTTTGCGCCAGCGTCGACCCGGAACGGGTCAAATGCTGGCTCAAGGAACGATATCCGGGGCTTTTCATTCTTTCCACGGGCAGGCGCATCGACCTCTACAAGGATATCGGCGCGCCCGCCGAAGTTGCCGCGCGCTATGGTTTCGACAAGCTGCAAGGCACGCATCTGGTCGGCCACACCCGCATGGCGACGGAATCGGCGGTAACGCCGGATCGGGCGCATCCTTTCACGGCGGGCGAGGATTTCTGCCTCGTCCATAACGGATCGCTCTCGAATCCGAACGGCATCCGGCGACAACTGGAGCCGCGCGGCATCCATTTCGAGACCGACAACGACACCGAAGCCGCCTGCCGCTTTCTCGAATGGCGGCTGCGCGAAGGCGACGATCTGGAAATGGCGCTGAAAAAAGGCTTCGAGGAACTCGACGGCTTCTATACCTTCCTGATGGGAACAAAGGACGCGCTCGCCCTCATCCGCGATCCCTTCGCCTGCAAACCGGCGGTGGTGGCGGAAACCGACGATTACGTCGCCATCGCCTCCGAATTCCGCTCGCTGGCGCACCTGCCGGGCGTGAAGGACGCCCATGTCTTCGAACCCGCGCCAGAGGAAATGTACGTATGGAAAATCTGACGCCTTGCGAACGGCGCACGTTCCCGCCTGGCCTGCCCCTCTCTTTTCCGGGCGTCTTCGCGGCGGAAGAAGACGCGCGCCATCCGGCGCATGGTCATGAAGCGCCCAATTGCCGCATTGACCTCACCGAGGAGAAACCCGTATGGAAAATCTGACCTTCGATCTGGCGCAGACGAAAGTAAGCGCGTTGAATCACTACCTGCACCATGACGCGCCCGGCAAGGGCGCGCACAAGATCACCGTCATCAATCCGGACGGCGCGCACAATATCGCCGTGGGTCTGGACGCGCCGGTGGAAGTCGAGGTGATCGTCCACGCCGGGTATTACGCAGGCGGCATGAACAAGCGCGCCCGCGTCGTCATCAAGGGCAGCGCGGGCACAGGCGTTGGCGAAAACATGATGAGCGGCGTTGTGCATGTGCAGGGCTTTGCCTCCAACGGCGCGGGCGCGTCCGCGCACGGCGGGCTTTTGATTATCGACGGCGACGCGGGTCTGCGTTGCGGCATTTCGCTGAAAGGCGGCGACATCGTGGTCGGCGGTTCCGTGGGCAGTTTTTCCGCCTTCATGGCGCAGGCCGGACGCATGGTGATCTGCGGCGACGCGGGCGACGCCCTGGGCGATTCGCTCTACGAGGCCACGCTCTACGTCAAGGGCGGCATCCGCTCCCTGGGCGCGGACGCGCGCGTCGAGCCGATGGCCGAAGCCGACATCGCCATCGTCGCCGATTTGCTGAAACAGGCCGGACTGGAGCATGACCCCGGCGCGTTCAAGAAGGTGGCTTCCAAACGGGAGTTGTACCACTGGAACGCCGACGCCAACCAGGAATATTGAGGAGCCGACAATGGACGCCAAAACGACAACGCAACCCAGACATCTCTCGCTGGAAGAATCCTACGCCTATGACCGCAAGACGCTGGATTACATCCGCAAGGCCGCCGCGCATGGCCTTTACGAAATTCGCGGCATGGGCGCGAAAAGGAAGCTCCCCAACTTCGACGATCTCGTCTTTCTGGGCGCTTCCATGTCCCGTTACGCGCTGGAGGGCTATCGGGAAAAATGCGCGACAAAGACGGTGCTCGGCACCCGGTTTGCCAAAAAGCCCGTTGAACTGGAGATTCCCATCACCATTGCGGGGATGAGTTTTGGCGCGCTTTCCGCCAACGTGAAGGAAGCCTTGGGACGCGCCGCAACCGAAGTCGGCACCTCCACCACCACCGGCGACGGCGGCATGACATCGGAAGAACGGCAATCCTCGAAAACGCTGGTGTACCAATGCCTGCCCAGCCGCTACGGCTTCAATCCCGACGACCTGCGCCGCGCCGACGCCATTGAGGTAGTAATCGGCCAAGGCGCCAAGCCGGGCGGCGGCGGCATGTTGCTGGGACAGAAGGTCTCCGCGCGAGTGGCCGGAATGCGCACGCTGCCCGCCGGGGTAGACCAGCGATCCGCCTGTCGGCACCCCGACTGGACAGGCCCGGACGATCTGGCGATCAAGATACAGGAACTGCGCGAGATGACCGACTGGGAAAAGCCCATCTATGTGAAAGTCGGCGCGACGCGCACCTTCAACGACGTGAAGCTCGCCGTTCACGCGGGCGCGGACGTGGTGGTGGTCGACGGGATGCAGGGCGGCACGGCGGCAACACAGACCTGCTTCATCGAGCATATCGGCATTCCCACGCTGGCGGCGCTCCGCCAGGCCGTGGAGGCGCTGGAAGACCTCGACATGAAGGGCAAGGTGCATCTCATCATCTCCGGCGGCGTCAGGAGCGGCCCGGATGTCGCCAAGGCGCTGGCCATGGGCGCGGACGCCGTCGCCATCGGCCAGGGCGTGATGATCGCGCTGGGCTGCAACGGCGACGCCTACTATCAGGATGGAAAGCGCGTTTCCGCTCTGGAAGACTACGCCGCTCTGGGTGCCGCGCCCGGTTACTGCCACCATTGCCATACCGGCCAATGTCCGGTCGGCATCACCACCCAGGACGAAATCCTCGAACAGCGCCTGGAACCGGCAGTGGGCGCAAAACACCTGAAAAACTACCTGAAGACGCTCAACATGGAACTCACCACCATCGCGAGGGCCTGCGGCAAGCAGAACGTGCACCACCTGGAGAAGGAAGACCTGGTCGCGCTCACCCTGGAGGCGGCGGCAATGGCGAACGTGCCGCTTGCCGGCACCAACTGGATACCCGGATCAGAGGGCAAATGACAAGGAGGCGGCTGGGCAGGGCGTCAGAAGACGGTAAAGTTTCGTTCGTTCTGCTCATGTTCGCGCGTGGCGCGTTCCTGTTTGTCTGAAACGAAGAGGAACCGCAGCAGCGGTTCGGCGGCGACGAAGAGGCAGCGTCGGGAGGCTTCATCGCGGGCATCTTGGGAAGAAGCTTGCTCGACCATCACGCCGCCGTCGGCAGTTTCTGCAACAGCGTCAGCACCTGCGCCAGTTTTTCGCGCATCTCCCGGCGGTCGACGATCAGGTCGATCGCGCCTTTTTCGAGCAGGAATTCCGAACGCTGGAAGCCTTCCGGCAGGGTTTCGCGCACCGTCTGCTCGATGACGCGCGGGCCGGCGAAACCCACCAGCGCGCCCGGCTCGGCCATCACGATGTCGCCCACGAAGGCGAAAGAGGCGGAAACGCCGCCCATCGTCGGGTCGGTGAGGATGGAGATGAACGGCAGGCCGCGTTCGGAAAGCCGGGTGAGCGCCGCCGTGGTCTTGGCCATCTGCATCAGCGAAAACAGGCCCTCCTGCATCCGCGCCCCGCCAGACGCGGTGACGCAGACGAAGGGAATGTTCTCTTCCAGCGCCGCCTTGACGCCGCGCACAAAACGCTCGCCCAGCACGGACCCCATCGAGCCGCCCATGAAACCGAACTCGAAAGCGGCCGCGACCAGCGGCAGGGTCTTGACGCTGCCCTGCATGACCACCAGCGCGTCCGTTTCGCCGGAGGCTTCCGCCGCTTCCTTCAGGCGCGTCGCGTAGGTCTTGCTGTCCTTGAATTTCAGGCTGTCGACGGACGTGATTTCCGCGCCGATTTCCTGGCGGTTTTCCTTGTCCAGCAACATGTCCAGGCGTTGCCGCGCCTTGAGGCGCAAGTGGTGGCCGCATTTGGGGCACACCTGAAGATTGGCCTCCAGATCGGTCGCGTACAGCACGGCTTCACAGGCCGGACATTTGCGCCACAAGCCTTCCGGCAAGGCGCGCCGCGTCCCGCTCTGGTCGCGGTTGATTTTGGGGGGCAGGAGTTTATTCAGCCAGCTCATAGCAAAGTTTCCAGGTTAGAACGCAAGAATTTTCACGCCTCATGCCAACGCAGCGGATGGATTCATATGCCAACGCCAAGGGGAATCATGAAATAGAGGAAAACCGTTTGCGCCAGAATGAAAAAGGCCGATAACGCCCAAGAATAAACGGGGCGATTTTTTCAGCATGATGTCCTCGCGCCATCGACGCCCTGCCGCAATTCGCCCGTCAGGGCCGTAACCCGCGCCAGTTCCTCGCCTTCGGGGGCGCGCTCCAGTTCCTCGATGATGCGGCTGCCGA